>CAZBOK010000021.1:0-21989 GCA_964493525.1 uncultured Phycisphaeraceae bacterium
CCCTCGGTGACCAGGACGAGCGGCGCGTCGCGCGCGATCTCGGCCGCGAAGCGCTCGACCTCCGCCTCCGCGGGGATGTCGATCGCGAACGTCAGGTCGCCGACGCCCTCCGCCGCGACGCGCTCCGCGTGCGCGCGCTGCAGCCGCTCGCGAACGGCGGCGCGGATTCGCGCATGCAGCGGCAGCAGTCTCGCGCGGAGTTCGACGTCATCCATGCGCAGAGAGTACCGACCGCGGCGGCAGCGACGCTTGGCGCGCATGCGGGATGCGTGTTACAAACCGGCCCCGCCCGCACCTCGGCATGCTCGCGGCGCACGCAACGCGACGGCTCTGAATCGATGAGGAGAGACCGCATGACCCGCACCACCGTGTTCGCCACCGTCGCGCTGTCGCTCGCGCTCGCGACTGCATCGTCCGCCCGGACGATCTCCGAGACGATCGTCGGCGGCGGGCTCGGACAGACGATGACGCTCACCGTGTCGAGCACGCCGGGCGCTCAGTACCTCATCCTGATGTCGCTCTCGACCGGACCGACGATCCTCCCGCCGCCCCATGTATCGCCGATCGACGTCGGACTCGATCTCGCCTCGATCTCCGTCTCGATCCCCGGATTCCTCGGCACGCTGCCGGGCAGCGGATCCGTCGCGCTCGGACTGCCGGTTCCCTCGCTGCCCGCCCTCGACAACCTGAACGTGAACTTCCAGTCGTTCCGTATCCAGGGGGGCGCGTTCTTCGCCGAGAAGTCGAACCTGTGGCGCGTCACGTTCGACACGCCGGGGCAATACCTGCAGACGCTGAACCCGCTGCTGACCGCACGTGCGTTCGCGACCGCGAGCCGGCTCGGCGACGGCACCGTGCTCGTGGCCGGCGGTGGAACGGGATCGCTCACCAGCTCGAGCGGCTTGAACTCCGCGGAGATCTACCGGCCGAACCTCGAGAAGTTCGAGACCACCGGCAACCTCAGCGGCGCACGTGCGCTGCATCGCGCGGTCGTCCTCAACGACGGGCGCGTGCTCGTGGTCGGCGGCGTCGATGCCGGCGGCAACCCCGTCGCGACGGCGGAGACGTACGACCCGGTCACGCACGTCTTCACGCCGGTCGGCTCGATGACGCACGCGCGAATGGGCCACACCGCGAGCAAGCTTCCCGACGGCCGCGTGCTCGTCGCCGGCGGCAACTCGGCCGTGAGCTCGACCGACCCGACGGCGTTCGTCACCAGCGCCACGGCGAGCACGGAGCTCTTCGATCCGGTGACGAACACCTTCAGCGCGGGACCGAACCTCGCGGAACCGAAGACCTTCCACGAAGCGACCACGCTCTCGAACGGCAAGGTGCTCGTCTCCGGCGGGCTCTCCTTCATCGTGATCATCGTTCCGATCCCGACGATCTCGAACAAAGCGCAGGTCTACACCGCGAACGCCGGAGCAGGATCCTTCGCGTCGAGCGTCTCGATGGGGACTGCGCGCGCGGGCCACACGGCCGCGCTGCTCGACGACGGCCGCGTGCTGATCGTCGGCGGAGGGTCGGGCTCGCTCCTTGCGCCGACGATCCTCGCGACCTGCGAGCTGTACAACCCGGTCGGCAACTCGTTCAGCGGCGCCGGTTCCTTGACGCGCGCGCGCGCACTCGCGGGACTGACGCGGCTCCCGGACGGCCGGATCCTGGCGAGCGGCGGAGGCGAAGGCAGCCTGACGTCGCCGAACGCGGTCGACACGAACGAGGCGTACACCGCCATCCCCGCGGCCGCGGGCTCGTGGGGTTCGGCCGGGACGATGACGACCTCGCGGCTCGGACACGGCGCCGTCCTGCTCGACGACCTCACGGTCGGGTTGATCGGCGGAGCCGGCGGGTTGTCCGGGACGACGCTCGGCACGGCCGAGATCCATCAGCCCTGACCCGCGGCGGTCAGAAATCTTTTCCGCGGAGCCCCACCCGGTGCTTCGCACACCGTACGGGCGGATCGGACCGAGTGGTCCGGTCCGCCCGCTCTCTCGGAATTCGCCGGGTCGCCTCGCCGAGGCGACGCGAATCCGACTCGGGAAACGCCGCCGCGGCGGTCGATTAGAATCCTCCGGCCCGTCTTCGCCCCTACCCTCTCGAGGTCTCCGACATGTCAGTCCGCTCGTTCGTCCTGCTCGCCGTCGCTTCGGCCGGCACGCTCCTTGTCGCCCCGCGACCGGCATCGGCGCAGGATCCCGCCGCCGTCGCGAAGTCCGTTGCCGACGCGCCGTCGAAGCCCACCGCCGATCTCACGGACGACGAGTTGGCCAAGTTCCACGCCGACCGGATCGCGGGAAAGTCGGCGGACGCCATCGCCGCGCTCGAGAACCATCCGGCGGTGAAGGCCGGCAAGAAGCGCGCGATCGGGATGCTCGGGCTGATGTATCGGGATGCGGGCCGGATCGAGGAGGCGAATCGCCTCGCGCTCACCGACGCCTCCTACAAGGGCCACTGCTTCGAGATGCTGATGTTCCTGGGTTGGACGTTCCCCGACATCGAGTCGAAGCCGGACTACACGGGTTCGCGCGCGCTGTTCCAGCTCGCGCTGAAGGAGCGCCCGGGCAACGTCGAGGCCGAGTACGGACTCGCGCGCTCTGCCGCGCTCGAGCGCCCGTCCGTGGAGAGCGCTCGCAAGCTCCTCGAGTTCAAGGCGAAGGCGTCGCAGCTTCCCGCGCACCTCTTCGATCGCACCGCGCCGATGACGCTCGCCGTGGTCGCCGATTCGTTGATCGTCTTCGGCCAACGCGACGCGGACACGCTCGGCCTGCTCCGGTCGGCGATCGAACTCGATCCCGATCAGGTCGACGCCGCGCTCGTGCTCGCGCGCGAGCTCGCGGCGAAGAACGACCCGGAGTCGGAGCAGATCCTCGCGCGCATCGAGAAGGAGCACCCCGAGCGCAACGCGGACGTGATGTTCCTGCGCGCGACGATGGCGCAGCAGGCCGGCGACGCGGACCTCGCGTTGCAGAACGCGGAGAAGGCGCTGACTCTCTCGGGCCGCGCCCATCCGCTCGCGCTCATCCTCGCGTGCGAGCTGCGCCTCGCGAAGAAGGAGCTCGAACGCGTTCGCGCCGACATCGATCGCCTTGCCGCGATGCAGTCGAAGACGCCGGAGATCGAGCCGCGCGTCCACGCGCTCTACATCCAGTACCGCATCGCGAGCGCCGCCCAGCGTCAGAAGCCCGAGGACAAGCTCTCTGACCTGAAGGACGCGAAGTCGCATTGCGACAAGCTGCTCGCGGTCGACGCCACGAACCCGCAAGTTCTGGCGTGGGTCAAGGAGATCGACGCCGAGCTGGCGAAGCTGCCGAAGCAGTGACGCGGTTGCCGGGCCGCGCTCAGCCGACGGCGACCGGCTGCTTCAATCCGCGGTAGGTCGGCAGGCGGGCCGGGACCGTCAGGACGCCGCGGTCGATCATCCACGCGACGACGTCGAGCGCCTCCTGGCGACTCGCGCAGTCCTTCTCGATCAACGATGCGAGCTCCGCCACCGTCTGGCGGCCGTCGCACGCGTCGAACACGCGTGTCTTGCGCTCGTCGAGCGTGTGGTACTGACCGTGCAGACCGACGTAGGCGATCGGGATGCCGAGCTTCACCGGGCTCGCGCCACCCGCCGGCGTCGCGCCCTGCGGCGCGAACTTGTAGCGGACCACGCGATTGCGCTGCGGTCGCACCGGCCGCGCCGATTCGAAGTCGGCGATCTCCCGCGCGAGCGGGCCGCTGCGACCCTTGGCGACGATCTCCCGCAACAATTCGGGGCGGCGCGTGTGGTACAGCAGGTATCCGCCCTGCGTGAGCAGCGGCAGATCGCCGCGCGGGGAGAGCCGCTCGTTCCAGGTCTTCTTCTCCCACAGCGGCAGCTTGTCGTCGACCCAGATTTCGCCGTCCTCGTTCTCGACGATGCGGACTCCGAAGCGATCGGGGTTCTCGTAGACGATGGTGTCGCGGCCGAGATTGAAGATGCCGGAGTAGATCGACATCACGATCTTGTCGCGGCGCGCGGAGACGTAGTCATACGTCGTCAGCGCTTCGTGCTCGCGCTCGGTCGGGAAGCCGATGAACCACGACGTGCACACGCCGATGCCGGCGTCCGACAGCGTGTCGAGGCACGCGTCGACCTTGCGCAGCTCGTTGCCCTTGTCGATCAGAGCGAGCACGCGCTCGTTCGCCGACTCGAACCCGAACTGGAAGACGCGCGCGCCGCCGTCGTAGAGCGTCTGCACCGTCTCCTTGTTCGCGTACGTGTATTCGAACTTGGTCTCCGCGAACCAGAACACCTCGGGCCCTTCTTCCTTCAGGCGCTTCGCGAGGTTGATCAGCGTGCGCGGCGGCGCGAGCGAATCCCAGAACAGGAAGAACTTCACGTCCCACGTCTCGGCGACGGTCTTCACGTCCTGATACACGAGGTCCGCATTGCGCATGCGGAAGTTGCGACGGAAGCCGTCTCCGCAGAACGTGCACTTCCCGTAGTAGCAGCCGCGCGAGGTCTGGAAGTTCGCGAGGCGCTCCGGCAGCAGGTATCGGTCGAACGGCACGCCGTCGTAGTCGAGCGTCGGCAGCGTGTCCATCACGGGGAGATCGAAGCGCGTCGGAACGTGGATCGTGCCGTCGCTCTTCTTGAAGTAGAGGTTCGCGACTTCGTCGAGGCCGCGCTTCCCGGTGAGCGCGTCGGCCAGCTCGACGACCGAGTTCTCCGCCTCGCCCATCATGCCGAAGTCGATGAGGTCGAACAGCCGCTGGTCGTTGAACAGCGTGTCGCGGTAGTCGTGCACCGTCGGGCCGCCGATCACCGCCTTCACGTGCGGCGCGCGA
Source organism: uncultured Phycisphaeraceae bacterium (assembly GCA_964493525.1). GTDB lineage: Bacteria > Planctomycetota > B15-G4 > B15-G4 > JADJEK01 > CAZBOK01. Next base: position 4,813 of record CAZBOK010000021.1, read on the forward strand.
CGCTTCAGCACGCGCATCACCTTCAGGATCTCAAGCAACTGCGTGTGGAAGGGGATCGTGAACGCGACGAGGTCGGGGCTCTCGGCGAGGATCCGGTCGACGAGGCGCTCCTCGTAGCACTGGATCATCGGGTCGCTCGCGTTCTGCGAGTGGAAGAGCAGTTGATCGATGTACTGCTTCTTGTTCTCGGGGTTCAGGATCGGCGTCGCCGCATAGAGGAAGCGGATGACGGCGGTCAGATCATCGAACGCGCGGTTGAAGTTGTCCGGCTGATAGAAGCGCTCGACGTCGCGCAGGATCGCGGCGGAGTCCGCCGCGCGGTGCATGCTCTCGGGCGGCGCGGCGAGGAGCGGAGCGAGGAAGCGGTAGACGCCGTGCTCCTGCTCGGTGAGGTGGTCCTTCTTCTCCAGCTCGCGGAAGTGGTTCTCGACCCAGCCGTAGTACCCGGAGATGCGGTCGCCGGTCGTGAGGTGGTCGAACAGCTCCACGTTCAGGTCGAGGATCTTCGTCTCGTAACCCGAGCGACGGAGGCAGCCCTGCAGTGCCGGCAGCGACGAGTACGGGATCGTCGGGAGGCATCGATCGGGTGCGTACAGGAACAGTGTCTTCATCGAGTGCGGTCCCGGGTGAGGCAGGAGTCTCGAGCGTGCCGGTGCGCGAGGGCCCCGAAATATAGCACCGTTTCGAAGGTGCGTCAGAATCGCGAAGCCCTGTGCGAAGAGGACTTTCGACCGCTCGGGCGCGCGACCTTCAGTTCCCGGGCGGGACCGACGGCCCCGGCGGGTCGAACACGACGAACACCGTGCCCGCCTCGACGACGACCGGCCAGACGGTCGCGGCGAGGAATCGGTCGCGGAGCGTCCTTCCCGTGAAGAGATCGAACTTCCAGCGATGGAGCGGGCACGTGACCACGCCGTCCGCGATCACGCCGTCCATCAAGCGTCCGTTCGAATGCGGGCAGCGATTCCAGACCGCCGTGAAGCGGTCGCCGAGGCGCACGACGGTGACCTCGCGCCCGGCGATCTCGACCGACTTCCGCGCGCCGTCCGCGAAGTCCCCCACGCTCCCGACCGCGACCCGCTCGCTCATGCCGCCAAGGTAGCGCCGCGTCGCCCGCGCCTCTTTATCGTCTTCGCATGGAACCGATCGAAGCACTCGCTCGCGCCGCGTTCGACCCGGCGAAGCTCGCGAAGACCAACCTGTTCGATTCACCGCGCATGTTCCTCGACGTGTACGGGCTCCTCCCGGGGCAAGCGCAGAAGCCGCACCGACACGACGACGCCGACAAGGTCTACTTCGCGCTCCAAGGTGCGGGACGCGTCACGATCGGATCGACGGAACACGCGCTGTCGACCGGTCAGGTCGCCGTCTGCCCGGCGGGCGCGGATCACGGAGTCCGGAACGACGGCGCGACGCCGTTCGTGCTGCTCGTGATGATGACGAAGCGCGCGCCGTGACGATACGCTGACGCCCCATGTTTCCCACCCGCTCGCTCGCCACTCCCGCCGGCATGCATCACGAAGTCGGCCTCCTGTTCGCGCTCCTCGAGTTGACGCGCAAGCAGACGCGCGACCTCATCCTCGGCATGTCGACCGCGGACCTCGACGCGCGCGTGCGCGGCGTGCCCTACTCGATCGCGAACCTGCTCCTTCACATCGCGGGCGTCGAACTGCACTGGGTGCGCCGCGTGCTCGCGGGCGACGAGATCGACGCGGGAACGCGCGAGGAGTTCGCGGGCGGCGACCTCGGCTCGATCGCCGCCGAGCAGTTGAAGGCAAAGGACGCCGCCTACTACCTCGGCGTGCTCGACGGAGTGCGCGCGCAGACCGAAGCGGTGTGCTGGAAGCTCAAGGATCACGATCTCGGCGTGGAGAAAGACGACGGCCGCGGCGGTCGCTGCTCGGTGCGCTGGATCCTCGGCCACCTCGTCGATCACGAAGCGCACCACCGCGGCCAGATCCGGTTGATCGCCCGCCTGGCGGGCGCGACGACCCGCTCCACGGAGTCGGCGTGACGTGAGCGCCGAGCCGCCGCGCGTCGCCGCGATCGTGCTCGCAGCCGGTCGCTCCACGCGGATGGGGCAGGACAAGGCGCTGCTCGACCTCGACGGCGAGCCCGCGCTCGGCCGCATGCTGCGCGTGCTGCGTTCGGCGGGCGTCTACCGCATCATCGTCGTGACGCGTCCGGTCGGCGCCGCGCTCCACAAGGCCGTCGACCTCGAATCGATCACGACCGTCGTCAACCTCGACGCGTCGTCGGGCCAGACTGGATCGATCCGCATCGGCGTGCAGAACCTCCCCGCGGATCTCGACGCGTTCCTCCTGTGTCCGGTCGACGTCCCGTTGTTCGAGGCGGAGGACGTGCGCGCGTTGTGTGCGGCGTTCGCGGCGCGTCCGACGGGCGTGGCGATCGTCGTGCCGTCCGTCGGCGACCGCCGCGGCCATCCTGCGTTGTTCGCCGCGCCGCTCGCGGCCGAATTCCGGGCGCTCGGTGACGGCGAGCCGGGCCACGCCGTCGTGCGCAGGGACGCGAGCCGCGTGATGCACGTCGCGTTGCGAAACCCGGCGCTCGTCGCCGATCTCGACACTCCCGAGGACCTCGCGCGCGCGATGGATCGACATCGCGGCGGCGCGCGTTCTTGACGCAGCGCTGCCGTTCGCGGCAACATGCCTCCCTTCGTCTGCCGGTTTCCCCAGAGGTCTCAATGCTCCGCATCCATCGCGTGCTCGCGATCGCCGTGTCGTCGGTTCTCCTGGCCTCGTCGATCGCCGGCGCGGCGCCGCGGCCGTTCCGCATCGTCGGGCCGAAGCTGTCGCCACTCGCGCAACCGGCTCTCGAGCGATTGAATTCGATCGCATCCCGACCGTTCACCGCGATCCCGTCGCGCGTGAACGGCGCCGCGTTCTCGATCATGGGCGGCGCGGTCCCGACGAACGGCGCCGACCGGACCGAAGCCGCGCGCGCGTTCTTCATCGAGCACGGCGCGCTGTTCGGGCTCGACGGCGGCGTCGACCTCGTCAAGGCGCCGCGCGGCAACACGGATCGTCGCGTGACGTTCGAGCTGCACATCGACGGCGTCCCGGTCGACTCCGCCCGCGCGATCGCTTCCTTCGACGCGAGCGGTGACCTCGTCGCGGCGTCCGTCGGGGCGCCCAAGTCGTTCGAGACGCTCGGCCCGTTCCGGCTCGACGAGAACGAGGCGAAGGCCGCGGGATCCGCCGCGATGCGCGTGATGCGCGCCGGCCTCGGTCACAAGAAGCTCGCGGAGTTCGGCGCGCCGATCGCGCACCGCGTGTGGGAGCGCACGAAGGACGGCCTCGTCCCCGCATGGAAGACGGATCACTACACGATGAAGCCCGGCGAGGCGTGGACGATCGTCGTCGACGGCCGGAACGGCAAGACGCTGCGCACGCAGGACGGCGTCGATCGCGGCACCGGCTTCTTCCCGATGGATTACGACCCGATGTCGGGCAACCTCTCGCTCACCTCGTTCCCGACCCAGAACGGGAAGGGAAGCGCGTTCGAGACGCAGTCGGCCGCGATCAAGGGGAAGCGCACGACGGAGAAGTTCTTCGATCTCGCGGCCCCGCCCCCGGGCGGCAATCCGATCGGCGCGCAGCAGGGAAACCTCGTCGGCGCGCATCTCCACGTCTTCACCGACACGAATCCGTTCCTCTTCTCGCCGAACCTCAAGTTCCCGAAGCTGAACCCGTTCAACGCCGAGGCCGATCAGTTCGATCAGAGCAACATCTACTTCCAGATCGACCGCTTCTACCGACACCTCCGCTCGATCACCGGCGGTGATCTCGCGAGCAACTTCTCGGTCCCCGTCGAGGTCAACTTCGACCCGGGCGACTTCGTCGTCAACGCGTTCTTCTCGTCGGCGCCGTTCCCGAACCCGACGACCCCGTACACGCTCGGCTCGATGCTGTTCCACGACCTCACGGGTTACCTCTCGGACGAGAACGTCCTGTGCGGCCCCGAATTCGATCTCTCGCGCGACGCGGTCGCCGGCTGCCACGAGTACACGCATGGCTGGCTCTTCTACGAGGAGCTCAACTTCTTCGGGACGATCGAGTGCCCGGGCCGCACGATCAACGAAGCGATGGCCGACGTCTTCGCGACTGCATTCCACGACGACATCCTGGTCGGTCGGTACCTCGGCGCTACGCCGGCCGGTCAGCTCGCGTTCCCGGACGGCGGCCTGCGCGTGCTGAACGGCGATGCGCACTATCCCGAGACCACGCAGGAATCTCTGCGCAACTTCGACTTCGGCGGCGGGAACTTCTTCACGCTCGCGGAGGAGCACCTGAACAGCGTGATGTTCTCGTCGATGTCGCGCGACCTCGCGCGCGAGATCGGCAACAAGCGCGTCGAGCAGCACATGTTCGACGCGCTGCCGGGCATGCCGCACACCGAGGGCGACGTCGGCTTCGACTTCGGAGACGTCGTGAGCGATCCGTTCGCGGCGACGGACGTGTTCCAGGCGAGCTGCGCGAATTCGCTGCTGCTGTTGAACCAGCCGCTCAGCCACTACCTCGCGGAGCTCGGCACGATGACCGGCCGCGGGATCTTCGGTTCGCTCGACCCGTCGAACGGCGACCTGTTCAACAGCTTCTTCGTGCTGAACAACCTCGAGTTGTTTCCGAACCGCAAGATGACGCTGCCCAGCGTCCTGCCGCGCTCGACCTGCGGGCAGATCTACTTCTTCCAGGCGAAGGCGGGGCGGACGCTGAAGGTGACCTTGAAGACCGACAACGGTCAGTCGTTCCGCGGCGACTTCGTCCTCGCCGTGTTCAACGGCGGATCGCCCGCGGACATCACCGCGAAGCAGAAGCACGTGAAGAACGGTGGCCGCGTCGTGACGCAGAAGTTCGTCCTCCACCTGCCGCTCGACGCCAACTCGGACGAGACCGACCCCTTCTACGGGCTCCTGATCGGCGCGAACTCCGGCTCGGGACGCTTCACCGTCACCATTGACGCCTGAGCGTCGCTTCGCTCACCGCGCGTCGGGCGACGGGAGGATCACGCCGTTCGCGGCGGCGCCGTCGGCGGTGCCGCCGAGCACGAACGGCGTGATCTTCCACGCGCGCTCGAACGCCGCGACGACTTCGGCGAGCGCCTGCTCGGCGCCCGGGTTTTGCGTGTCGACGAGGAGCGCGACGGCGTCGATCCCCGGCCGCGCGCCGAGCAGACCGCGCGCGGCGCCGCGCCGGCGGATCTCGGTGATGAACGTCTCGGCTTGCGTTGACACGAGCCCGAGCTCGCGCGCTTGCAGGTAGCTCTCCTCGAACGACGCGCCGAGGCGCGTCGCGCGGTCGGCGGGGTTCTTGTGCAGGAGGTCGATCACGCGACACGCGCGCTGGTGCTCGGCGATCGCGTACGTCGTCGCCGCGCGCACCGGGTATTCGATCGAGGCGTCGACGGCCGCCTCCGGGTCGGCGACGCCGCCGAACTGCTCGAGGAACGCCTGACCGAGCCAGCGCTCGGAGAGCGCATCGCGGAAGTCGGACGCGTAGGTCACCGGGTCGACGTTCGCGAGCCGGCCGTCGAAGAACGGATCCTCGACCTGCTGGGTCTCGCCGAGCGCGCGGGTGTGAACGGTGAGCCCGCAGCGCGCCGCGATCGCGCGGTAACCCATCGCCGCGGCGACGCGGACGATCGCCCGGCCGCTCGGAGAACCGGGTAGCAGCACCGCGCGGAACTCGATGCCCGGGGCAGGAGCGACGAACGTCGGCTCCTCGTCGGGATCCGTGAAGCGCACGACGACGGAACCTGCGCGCGCGTGCCCCGCCGCGCTCGACCCCGCGAACGCCGACTCGCCGCGCAGCAGGCTCGCAGCGCGTGCGCACGCGACGTCCTCGGCGGCCTGCACCAGATTCGCGTCGCAGTCCTCGATGGTCGGCTTCGACGCGCACACGAGCCCGGCCGCACTCACCCGCGCCGCGGACGTGGCGCCGTCGAAAAGCGGCCATGAGACGTTGATCGCTCCCGAGAACTCCGCAGTGCCGCCCATCACGTCCAGCATCGCCGGGGCGAACGCCACGGCGAGCGGACCCGAACCGGCGGCGAGCGGCGCCGGCAGTTCGCGGCGCAACTCGGCGACGAAGCGGTCGAGATGGGACGGGGAGTTTTCGCTCATGGGATGCGACGATCCGGCGCAAGGGTACCAATCCCACGAGCCGCTGGCCTCGCAGGGAGCGCGGGGTACCATTCCACTCGACCATGCCATCTGCCTTCGCGGTCGAACGTCCAGAGAGAATGACGCGACTCGATCGACTGCTCGGCGACGTCTCGACCGGACGACCGGGGCCGACGATCATCGTCACCGCGGGAGTCCACGGCAACGAGCCCGCCGGAACCGTCGCGCTCGCGCGCGTGTTCGCGACGCTCGCGGATCGCAAGCTGCCGCTGCGCGGGCGACTGATCGGGCTGGCGGGCAACCTCGGCGCACTCGCGCGGAACCAACGCTTCGTCGCGCGCGATCTCAACCGCGGGTGGATCGTCGACCGGATCGCCGCGCTCCTCGCGCACGATCCGAGCGAGGACCGCGACGAAGACGCCGAGCAACGCGCGCTGCTCGAGCGCTTCCGCCCCGTGCTCGCCGCAGCTGACCGGCCGGTGGTCTTCCTCGATCTCCACAGCACGTCCGCGGGCGGATCGCCGTTCACGATCATCGCGGACACGCTGCGCAACCGCCGCGTCGCGTTCGCGCTCCCCGCGCCGGTCATCCTCGGGCTTGAGGAGACGATCGAAGGGACTCTGTCGAGCTGGCTCGACGATCTGGGCCACGTCGCGATCGTGTTCGAAGGCGGACAGAACCAGGATCCGACGACGATCGACCGACACGAGGCCGCGGTGTGGCTGACGCTCGAACGCGTCGGCGGGCTCACGCGATCCGAGATCCCCGACTTCGCGCGCCACGTGACGACGATCGCCGACTCGACGCGCGGCATCGCGCGGGTCGTCGAGATCCGCGGCCGCCACGCGATCGTCCCGGAAGACCGCTTCGAGATGAACCCCGGCTACGCGAACTTCCAATCGATCCGGCGCGGCGAGGTCCTCGCGCACGATCTGCGCGGCGACGTCTGCGCGTGGGAGAACGGCGTCATCCTCATGCCGCTGTACCAGAAGCAGGGCGACGACGGGTTCTTCGCGGCGCGCGCGGTCAGCCGCTTCTGGCTCGGCCTCTCCCGCGTGCTCCGCCTGCTCCGCGCCGACCGCATCCTCCCGTTCCTCCCGGGAGTGCACCGCCACGCGAGCGAGCCGGACCAGCTCGTCGTCGATCCGAGCGTGGCCCGCTTCATCGTGAGGCAGATCTTCCACCTGTTCGGGTTCCGCATGATGAAGTCCGAGAACGGCAAGCGCGTGTTCTGGCGCCGCCGCCCCGAGTTCCGCGGACTTCGTTCGATCGACGGCGAGTGAGCCGCGCTCACTCCTTGTCGAGAACTTCCCTCACCTTGCGCGCGAGCGCGTTCGCCGTGAACGGCTTCTGAAGGAACGCGACGTCCTGCTGCAGGATGCCGTGCCGCACCACGGCGTCGTCGGTGTACCCGCTGAGGAACAACACCTTTTTCGCGGGGATCTTCCCGCGCAGGTGTTCCGAGAGCTGGCGCCCGCTCATCTCCGGCATCACCACGTCGGTGACGAGGATGTCGGTCGCGCCCTGGTGCTGCGACGCGATCCGCAGCGCTTCGACGCCGCCGCTCGCCTTCAGCACGTGGTATCCGTGCTCCTTCAGGATCAGGAGCACGATGTCCCGCACCGCGGCCTCGTCCTCGACGAGCAGGATCGTCTCGGTTCCGTGTCGCACCGCGAGGACTTCGTCGCCGGGGCTGATCGCGGACTTTCCTCGGTCCACCGCGGGCAGGAACACCTTGAAGACCGAGCCGTAGTTCAGCTCGCTGTACACCTCGATGAACCCGCCGCTCTGCCGCACGATGCCGTGCACCACCGCGAGGCCGAGGCCCGTCCCCTCGCCGAGTCCCTTGGTCGTGAAGAACGGCTCGAAGATCCGACTGCGGACGTCCGGAGTCATGCGGACGCCCGTTTCGGTCACGGAGACGACGGCGTAGCGTCCCGGTTTGGCGTCCGCGTCGCGTAGAGGCGCGCCGTCGCGTCGTCGATCGACACGTCCGCGACTTCCAGCGAGAGCTTCCCGCCCTGCGGCATCGCGCCGCGCGCGGTCACCGCCAGGTTCATCACGATCCGCACGAGCTGCCCCGCGCGGTTCGCCGGCTGCTCACGCAGAAGCCGCGCATGTGCCCGTTCGGCTCGTGGATGGCCGTGAGCTCCAAGCTCGCGTGGAACCACGCCCCGTCCTTCGTCACGAGCGTGCCGTCGCGCGCCGGGCGTTCCTGCGCGAGCGCTTCACGAATGAGGGCGTCGGGGATCCGCTTCTCGAGATCTTCGCGCGGGAAGAAGACCGTGTGGTGGATGCGGACGATCTCGGCCGCCGAGTGCCTGAGCAGGTTCTGCGCTCCGGCGTTCCAGAGCGCGACGCGCGCTTCGGCGTCGTGCTCAATGAGCTTCGTGCCGCGTCGAGCGTCGATGCTCCGCGATCATCCGCGCCCCGAACTCGTCCGCCGCGTCGCGCCAGACCAGATGGACATGGTTCGCGCCGTTCTGGACGTCGTCGAGCTCGATCGCCCATCGCTCACACCAGACCCGCAGATACCACGCCTCACCGATGCGCCCGCTACCGGCAAAAGCGAAGCGCAGGTCCGTTGCATCGGCGCGGGCGCGATCCGGATCGAGCGGCGCGGCGACCACGTCCGTGACCGATCGAACCAGCGATCGCACGATCGGGATTTGCGTCGTCGGATCGAGCGCGGCCACCGCGATTCCCTCGGTCGGCGGCAGCACGGCCGGGATCCCGGGCCCGAGCAGGATGTCGCCGGGCGCATCGTTCGAAAACGACGCCGCCTTCCGTTGCTCGGGAGCGAGGCTCGCGATCAATCGATGACCGAGGTCTTCGGTCTCCGCGAGCGGAGCGAGGCCGGCGCGGTCGCCGTCCTTCACCTCCGCGGGGTTCGCGCCGAGGAAGAGCGGCGTGACCGACGCGCGGTCGCCGTCGAACGTGAAGTTGAGCGAGAGGTGATGCCCTTCGAACCGGACGCCCCACGGACCGTCCGGTCCGGGCTCGCCGAACACGGTGAGGAAGTACAGGAGCGGATCGCGGGTCGGCCCGCTTCCGTTCTCGATCCGTCTCAATTCGCCTTCGAGCGACACGATCGACGTCGCGGTCAGATATCCGCGCGGCGAGAGCACCTCGCGCAGGAGAGCGTGCGTCGCACGCCGCTCGTCTGCGGTCATCGCTTTCAACGAGAGGCCGCGGCGCTCGCGCGGGACGAAGTGCCAGTTCATGCGCTCGGCGTCGTCGAAGCGCATCGATGCCACGGCGCGAGCTTCCGGCCGCAGCACGGAGAGCGCGCCGCGCACGGCCGTCTCGCAGCGCGTCGGGTTCGCGGGCGGCCCGGCGAGGGTCGCGCGTGCGCCGGCGCCGACGGTGAAGCCGAGGATCGCGACGAGGAGCGCGATGACCGCGGCGAGCGCCGCCGTGCGCATCAGCCGCCGCCTTCTTTCTTGATCTGCTCGAGGTCGAAGCGCCACAGCCCGCTGATCAACTTGAAGCGCAGCTTGCTGCGGTGCCCTTTGCCGTCATCGAGCGAGAAGTAGGCGACGTCTCCTTTCACCTCGCTCGACTTGATCGCGCTCGAGAGCACTTCGTCGGTGTTCACGCCGAGCTCCGCGAGCCCGCGCTTCGCCGTCGGCGCGAAGTTCAGCGCGAACCGCTTGCGCGCGTCGCCGGCCTTTTCCCACGCCGCGAGCGAGACGCCGATCTGATCCTTCATCACCTGCGCCGCGACGTCCGCGCCGCGCTCGGCGATGAGCCGCTTGGCGATCGCGTCGATCTTGGCCGTCTCGTCGTCCCACGCCTTCTGGAGGTCCGGCGGCACGAGGTCGTACAGGAGTTCCCACTGCTCGGACTTCAACGCCTGCTTCACCTGTGCGAGCGCTTGCTCGGGAGTATTGCGCGCCTGGCTGCAACCGGTGGCGAAAGCGGCGAGCACGAGCAGGACGATCGGTACGAAACGGGTGGTCGCGGTCATGACGCGTCCTCTGCGATCTGCGGAGCGAGCGGCGCAGAGTGTACTGAGGTCAGTGTCCCGTCGTGAGGTCGAGCTCGATCGTCGTCGTCCCGTCCGGCGCGATCACGACGTCGCGCTCGACGCGTTTGCCGCGCGCCCATTCGAACGCCAACCGATGCGCGCCCGGCGTCGCGAACGCGCCCATGCGGATGCGGCGCTCGGCGTCGGCGTCCGCGTGGCTCCCGAACGAATCGATCGAGACCCCTCCCGCGGTGCACACGGAGAGCGAGGAGTCGACGTGCCGTGCGTGCCGGCCGGCGCCGAGGTCTCCGAGCCTCACGACCACTCCGAAGTCGACCACCGGTTGGAGCGCCCACTCGACGTCGGGGTTCTCCCCCGGCACGAGGTCGACCTCCAACGCGTTCCCGTTCAACAGCAGGACGCCGCGTCCGACGGGAAGGTGCGCGAGCCGGCAACTGCCGTCCGGGAGCATGGCCGACGTCTCGCCGCCGAATGCGTTGCCGTTCGCGTCGACGTAGTCGATGCAGGTGCCGCTGAATTCGATCCCCGCATTGTCGACGACGCGAGGAATGACGCGAACCGTCGCGCCGGCGTCCAGCGCGATCTCGATCGGGACGGCGGGTCCGGGCCGGACCTCGATGATGCGCGAAATCGGCGCGAACCGGTCCGCTCGAACGAAGAGGTGCCACCTCTCGATCTCCACGTCCTCGAAGCGGTACGTGCCCGGCTCCGATTCGGACGTCATCGCGCGCTCGTGTCGCGCGTCGACCGGCAGCACGCCGCACGAAGCCCGATCGATCATGACCAGCGCCTCCTCGACCGGTCGGTGCGTCGCCGCGTCGAACAGGTGCAGCTCGATCACGCCGCGCGCGCGCGCGGCGTCGACGTCGATCGTGAGATCCACGACGCCGTCGCCCGAGCGCCACGGACGCGCGGCGACGACGCGATCACGGCTCTGCGCGACCACTTCGCCTTCGAACCCGCTCGGCACGTCGATCGTGAAGCTGGCTCGGTCGAGATCGACATCCGCCGCGAACGCGCAGTCCCGCTGCCCCACCAGCCCGTCGAGGCACGCGGAGACGCCCGATTCGCCGGGATCGCGCTTCCAGCTCGTCTCCGGCGAAAGCGATGGGAACACGGCGAGCAGGAGGTCGCGCGTGAGCGGAGCGCCGTGAGAGTCGAACAGGCGACCGCGAATCGTGACCGACACCGGCTCCAGTTCGAAGTCGCACCAGACGTCGTCCTGCGACAGGTAGATCCACGGCTCGCGTCGCACCGAGTCGTGATCCGCGGCGACGCCCCACAGGTAGAGCGGCTTGTCGCGCTCGACGCGGAGATCGAACGCGCCGGCTCCGTTGCACGGCGCGGTCGCGATCAGCTCGTCGTTGCGGTCGCGCAGCTCAGCATGGGCGTGGAGCAGCGCGCCGCCGTAGGCATCGACGATCGTGCCGGCGACGTGAAGCATCGATCGTGCGCCGGTCTCCGCGGTGTCGCCCGCGGCCACGGAGGCACCGCCGTCCGCCGTCTCGCGTACCGCCGAGGGAACCGCCGTCTCGTGGTCTGCCGGATCGATCGGGGCGTCGCTCGCGCCCGACGAGCGCGGCGCCGCGGCGGCGGCGGATCCGGATGCGTCCGTTCCCGCGTCGCGGCCCGCATCCTCGAACGCGACGACGAGTGCGATCGTGACGATCGCCCCGAGGGTCAGAACGAGAGCCGCGATCCCCCGCGCGCCCATCGAGCACTCCGCTTCACTGATCCGACTTCGTGACGAAGCCGTCGTGGTTCTTGTCGAGCCGCGCGAACGCCTCCGCGCCGCCGGGGAACTCCGCCGCGCTCACCCGCTTGTCGCCGTTCGCGTCGTAACGCTCGATGAAGTCCGCGGGGAGATTCGCGAGCGCGTCGCGCTCGGCGTAGCGCAGCATCTTGTTCAGCTCGTCGCGCGAGAGCTTGCCGTCCTTGTCCGTGTCGGCGCGTTCGAACGGGCCCTTGCCGCCGGCGCCGCCGCCCGGGAACTCGCCGGGCGTCAAGGCGCCGTCCTTGTTGCGGTCCCACTTCGCGAGCGCGGTGTCGACGTCGAGGTTCGCGAACTGGGCGATTCCCGGCCCCGTCCGCGCCTCGAGTTCGTCCGCACGCAGCACGCCGTCGCCGTCCGCGTCGCGCGACCGGAACTCGTCGTCGCTCGGCTTCCACTCCGCCTCGCTGATCTCGTCGTCGCCGTTCTTGTCCATGCGCTGCATCACGCGCTCCGGCTTGTTCTCGAAGCCGGCGCCGAAGCCCGGCACCTGCGCGACGTACTGCGCTTCGGCGAGGTCGATCGCCTTGTCACCGTTCTGATCGGCGAGCGCGAACGCGTACAGCCGGAACTCCGCGGGCGTGATCTTCCCGTCGTGGTTCGCGTCGAACTCGACGACGTCGACGTCGTCGCGCCGCTCGCCGAGGCCCTTCAGGTACGCGCCGCCCGCGGCGCCTTTCTTCTTCGCGCCGGCGCCGCGCTTCGAGAGTTCGCCGAGCACGAGGAAGCCGTCCTTGTCGACGTCGAGCGCGTCGAAGACCTTCGCGTCGTCGCCGGGGAACTCCGCGCGCGAGACCTTGCCGTCCTTGTCGGCGTCCCACATCTTCAGCAGTTCCATCGGCGACTGCCCCGCCGGCTTGCGCTCGTCGTCCTTCGAATCGGCGCGCGAGGACGGCGCGAGGATCGCGACGCAGACGCAGGCCGACAGAGTGATTCGCGACATGGGATGCGACTCCTCAGTTGCGCCGCCGGCGGCGGCCGGGCAGGTCGTCGCTCGGTGGTTCGACGTGCGGCACCGGCACGTCGGCTCGCAGGATCTTGTCGACTTCCGCGCGCGAGAAGAAGCGCGCACCTTCGTGGGAGATGTCCTTCAACGCGCGGCCCGACTCGTCGATCAGTCGATCGAAGCTCATCCGCTCCGCGACGACGCACGTGAGCCCGCGCAGTCCGCCGAACTGCGCGGCGCCCTGCGACATGTCCGACTTGTTCACGTCGATGACCTCGAGCAGCGATCCGCCCGCGACGAGCACGAAGTCCTGCAGGAACGGCGGATTGAAGACGTGCAGCGTCTCCACCATCGAAGGATGCGGGCCGAGCTTCGGGTTCGACACGGCCGCCGGTTTGTCCGGGTCGGTGACGCGGATGACGATGAGACGCGCCTGGTTCTGGTCGGGCAGATCGACGCCGACGTAGAGGTAATCGTTCTCGGCGGTCGGGATCGCGCCGTCCTGCGTGCCGAGGTCGACGTGCGACCCGGCGTCGACCGACGTGACCGCTCCGCGCGCGCCCAGGCGGCGGCCTTCCTGCATCAATCGGCGATACGACGGCAGCGCGAATGGCGCTTTCGGATCGGTGACGTCGATGACCGTGAGCCCGAGCGTCCCGCACGCGACGGCGGCGAAGCGACGGAGCGCGGTGCGCCGCGGCGCCGGCGCCTTCTGCCACGGCGGGCGCGCGCCGCCCGTCTCGGCGGGCGCATCGCGCGCGGTCTCCGGCCGGCTCGGCGCGCTCCACAGCGCGATCGAGTGCGCCTCGTTCGGATCGGGATCCTGTTCGTTCAGGTCGACGCGCGCGACGACCGCGGGTCGCGCCGCGTCGGTGACGTCGACGATCATGAGGCCGCTCAGGTGATCGGCGATGTAGAGGTAGGGCCAGGCGAGCTTCACTTCGCGTGCGTCCGGCGACGGCACCGTCGAAAGCGCGGCGGGGTGCAGCGGGTCGGTCACGTCGAAGATGCGCGCGCCACCCGCGCCGTCGGCGAGGTACAGCCGGTTCGCGGCGAGGCACACGCCGTGGGGATCGTCCGTCTTCACGAGTGCGGCTTGCCGCGGGAACGCCGGGTTCGCGAGATCGATGACGGCGACGCCCTGCTTCGCGACCGACGCGTACGCGCGCACCGCGTGGCCCTGCAGCGGCTCGCACTCGAGCGCCATGCCGCGCACACCGAGCAGCGGGAGCGTCGCGACCGGCGTCGAATCCTGCAGTCGCTTGCGCGAGATCGAAAACACGTCGATGCCGTGCGCCGAGCCGGTGAACAGGAAGTTCCGCGACAACGAGAAGTCGTTGTCCGTCGAGCCGAGGCCGAGCGCCGTCGGGTTGCGGTGGCAATCGACGCACTCGCGCGCGGCCGGACGCGTCGTGTGCAGTTGGTGGTGGATCAGCGTCATGCCCGAGAGTCCGGCGGCGGTGACCGGCATCTCCTGATCGAGGAGCGGCTTTCCGTCGGGGCCCGACGCGGAGCCCATCGAGCTGAACCCGACCATGTAGGGCGCGACCATGCCTTCCGAGTTCCAGCCGAGGTACAGGCCGCGGAACGTCGCGAACACCTTCTCCTGCGTGTTGACGCGACCGGGCGTGCGTTCGCCGGTCATCAGGTCGAGTTGGGTGAACTGCTCCTGGCGTTCGAAGTGGAAGCCGAAGAAGTTCGGGCTCCAGCCCGCGTGGCAGGCATAACACTCGAGGCGCGCGTGGTCCTTGGTCATCGCGGCGGCCGCGCGCTCGTCGTAGTCCTTGTGGCGCGGGTTCACGACGTGCGCGACCTGCTTCACGACGTGCGTCGCGCCGCTCAACTTCGACACGAGCACGATCTCGCCGCCGTCCTGCTTGAGGTTCGGGATCCTGCGGCCGCGCGACGTCTTCAAGTTCGTGATCGCGTCGATCGTCCCGTGACAGTCGGAGCACTCGATCTCGATCGCCTGCGGCATCTGTCCATAGAGGTTGCCGTCCCCCATCACGTCTTCGTTCGTGTGGCAGTCGACGCAGTCCATCCCCTTCTCGTGATGGACGTCGGGCGGGATCAGCTTGCGGTCATTGATGTAGAAGGCCTGATTCAGGCGATGGTCGGTGGTGCCCTTCACTTCCGGACCGGCCGGCTGTCCCGGATAGAGCTGCGCGAGCCCGCGGAAGTTCAAGCCGACCGACGCGTCGCCGTAGTGGCAGTGGACGCACGTCGTGGTCGGGATCGCGAGCGTCATCTCGTGCGTGATCGGATGGCCGGGTTCGAACTTGTCGGTCGTCGGGTTCTTGCTCTTCGAGAGTCCGTCGTCGGCATACGTCACGTGGCAGGCAGCGCAGCCGTACGAGCGGTAGTCGCCGTCGAGCCCGAGTCGGCCGCGGACCGCGACGCCCGGCGCCCACAGGTGGCAGCGCACGCAGTTCTTCGGAGCCAGGTCGCGATAGTGCGTCTCGAATCGATCGAGCGGCAGCTTCGCGTCGAACGTCGGCAGCGCGGCGAGTCGCTGCAGCGTCGCCGCCGGCGACTGCGCTTTCGCGTCGGCGTCGGGAGCGGCCGCCGTCACCGGGAACATCGCGAACTTCGACCCGCGCTCGCGAATGATGCCGCACTCGTACATCCCGTCGCACAGGTGTCCCGCCGTCGTGCCGTGCAGCGATCGCTCGAGGTCCTGGCATGCGCCCTGGTGGCACGTCGCGCAGGTGTCCTTCACGACCCGGAGGTCGGTCGGGTTCCGGAAGCGCAGGTACGCCGGGTCGAAGTCGAGCGGCAGCACGCGCTCGTCGTTCGGTTGCGGGCGCGACGGCTTCACGTGCGCCTCTTCCTTCGTCTCGGCCTTGCCGTTGCCGCCGTGGCATTCGGTGCAGGTGAGCGGTTGCCACGAATGCATCTCTTCGATGCCGAAGTGACAGGTGACGCAGTTGTCCTCGGCGCGCCCGACCGTCGCCAGGACCGCCAGCAGGACAGCGACGGACGCGGCGGTCGCGTTACGCAAACAACCCCTTGAGCGGCGATCCGTGCGAGTACTCGGCCTTGCCGCCGAGCAGCTTCAGGATCGTCGGGCACACGTCCGTCGTCGCGACGCCCTCCTTGACGATGCGGCCCTGCTTGAACTCGGGGCCCGACGCAACCAACCCGACCTTAAGCAACTCCGGCGAGCCGTCGCCGTGGTCGAGACCGTTCCGCTCGTTCAGGTTCTTGTCGCGTCCGAATTCCGGCAGCACGAAGACCGCCGTCGAATCCTTCAGCTCCGGATCGGCCTGGATCGCGTCGAGCAGCTTGCCGATCTCCGCGTCGTTGCGGCGGATCGTCTCGACGTAGCCGTTGAACGAGCCGTGCGCGACGTCGGCATTCTGCAGCGCCACGCCGAGCAGAGTCGGCTTGAAGACGCGCAGGATGTTCGTCGCGATGCGAATCGCCTTCACGTCGCCCGCGCCCGGGCCGGTGACGCCCGTCGTCTTGCCCGTGATCTCGTCGAGGATGAACTTCTCGATGTTTTTCGTGTTCGCCGCGTCGTCGAGCCGCGGCTTCCCGCCGACCGCGGATCCGTCGAGCATCCCGCGCAGCTTCGAGTCGATCGTCAGCTCCGCTTCCGACGGCGCGCGCGGAGTGCCGAACGACTGCAGGATGTCCTTGAACTCCGCGTTGAACACGCCGTCCGCGGCGATCAGGTTCGCGCCGTAGCGGCCGCCGTACTTCGAGTGGTTCGAGTAAGCGTAGTCGACCTGTTGATCGCCGCCGTTCGTCGACAGCCACACCGCGTTCGCCGGCAGTTGCAGTTGCTTGCGCAGGTACTCGAACACCGTCGGGTTCGTCGAGCGCGACACCTCGCGGATGCCGAACACCTCCGTGTTGCCCGTGAAGATCGACATCGCCGCGCCGTAGTGACCGACGTTCTCCGCCTTCACGTTCGGGAACACCACCCCCGAGTTCGCGATGCGCATCAGGTTCGGGATGTTCTGCGGCGTCTCGATGGTCTCTTTCGAGCGCACGCCGCCCGCGAACGCGATCAGCACCACGTGCTTCGTCTTGCCCGAGGCGCCGCCGGCGAGCATCCGCGCCAGCGCGCTCCGATCGAGAGCGAGCGCGCCGAGCGCGGCGCCCGATGCGGCGAGGAACGACCGTCGAGTCGAACGAGTCCGATTCATCGCGAGGCTCCTTCGGAGCAGGCGGGGTCGTTGAGCTTTAACCGCGCCGCGGCGGATTGTATCGGGAGGAATTTCGCGGGCGCCCGCGGGCGTCGATGCGAGTGCGTCGCGATGCCTTCTGCGACTGCGTCGCGGGCGCTGCGGCGAGCGGCTGGCGCCGGGGTCGTGGCGTT
>CAZBOK010000022.1:0-21219 GCA_964493525.1 uncultured Phycisphaeraceae bacterium
CCGCGCGTGACGCACGGATTCGCGCTCACCGACGCGGAGCGCAAGCGGCTCCGCTCCGCGATCGACTCGCGCTCGCCCGCCGCGACGGCGTTCGCGACGAAATCCCCCGTGAAGTTCGCGCAGTTCGCGAAGGATCCACGCTTCGTCGCGCATGGAGCGATGAAGCGGCTCGCCGTCGACAGCGGCGCCTACGTCGTGATCCCGGGGCGCGCAGGCCCGTCAGGCGTGCTCGGCATCCTGTCGCGCCAGCGGCGCATTTTCAGCGACGACGACGTCGCGTTCCTCCAGAGCATCGCGAACGTGCTCGCGCAGGCGACGAGCGCGCGCGCGGCGGAGAGAGATCACCAGCGCTTCCAGGAGCAGATCCGGCAGACCGCCAAGATGGAGAGCATCGGGATGCTCGCCGGCGGCGTCTCGCACGACTTCAACAACCTGCTGCTCGTGATCCTCGGCAACCTCGAGATCGCGCGCGCGAAGCTCGACACCGCGGAGGACTGCCGCGTCGAGCTCGACCAGGTGAGCCTCGCGGCGAACCGCGCCGCGCTGCTGGTGAAGCAGCTCCTCGCGTTCAGCCGCCGCCAGACGATGCAGGCCGAGCGCATCGACCTGCGCGAGACCGTCGGCGAGACGACGCAGCTCCTGCGGCGCCTCATTCCGGAGAACACGGAGATCGAGCTGGAGTCGAGCGACTCGCCGATCACGGTCATCGCCGACCCGGCGCAGCTCGAGCAGGTGCTGATGAACCTCTGCGTGAACGCGCGCGACGCGATGCCCGACGGCGGCAAGATCACGATCTCGCTGCGGTCGATGGAGTCGCACGCCGCCGAGGCGCGCGGCACGTTCGCCGAGCTCTGCGTCACCGACACCGGCGAGGGAATGACGGCGGAGCAGCAGGCGCACCTGTTCGAGCCGTTCTTCACGACGAAGCCGCCGGGCTCCGGCACCGGACTCGGACTCGCGATGGTCTACGGGATCGTCCAACAGCACGGCGGCACGATCAACGTGCACAGCGCTCCGGGTCGCGGGACGCGAGTGTGCGTGCTCCTGCCCGTCGCGCCGAGCGGCTCGGCCGAGACGCCGGGACAGCGCGAC
This sequence comes from uncultured Phycisphaeraceae bacterium, assembly GCA_964493525.1. Taxonomy (GTDB): domain Bacteria; phylum Planctomycetota; class B15-G4; order B15-G4; family JADJEK01; genus CAZBOK01. Next base: position 1,093 of record CAZBOK010000022.1, read on the forward strand.
GAGGAACCGAAGGGCGGCGACGAGTGGCTGCTCGTCGCGGAGGACGACGGCCAGGTGCGCGACGTGCTCACGTCGATCCTCTCCTCCGCGGGGTACCACGTGATCACGGCGAAAGACGGGGACGACGCGCTGCGGCAGTTCATGCAGCACAAGGACAAGATCCGCCTCGCGTTGCTCGACGCGGTGATGCCGAAGAAGGACGGGCGAGAAGTCGGGGCTCGCATCGCGGCGCTGCGCCCGAACGTGCGCATCCTCTACACGAGCGGCTACGGCGACTCGATCGCCGGCGGAGCGGAGGACCTGCTGCCCAAGCCGTTCGCACCGGGACCGCTGTTGCGGCGAGTCCGCGAGATGCTCGACCGCGAGGGGTGACGCGAGCTCCGCCCATTCAAGTCGGCAGCGTGTCGTTGCCGCCGCCGTGCTTGATCTTGATCGTTCCCGTCGCGTTCACCGTGCCGAAGTCGACCGTGTCGTCGCCGTTGCCGGTCTTGATCAGGAGATCGCCGTCCCGGTCAAGCGCCTGCAAGGTGATCGCATTGTCGCCGAGGTCCATGCGCGCGTTCCCGGCCATCCACGAGTTGACGACCTGCAGGAAGTCGTTCTGACCGCCCGCAGCGACCTTCAACCGCTTCGCGAGGCTCGAAGACATCGACGTGAAGTTGTTCGCTCCGCCGCCCAGATCGACGATCACGTCGCCCGAGACGCCGCCCATCCTCAGGACGAGATCGCCCGTGACGCCGGCGGTCACGCCGAGCGAATCACTGCCGCCGCCAACCGTGACGCGGACGTCGGAGCTGAAGCTCCCCGACAGCGAGAACTGGTGCATACGCCTCCCGCATCGATCACGAGGTCTTTCGTGATCCCCGCATTGACCGTGATCTGGTCGACGCCGTTCGCGCCGCGGTCGCCGCGGTAGCGCACGTTCGAGCTGAAGCTGCCGATCAACGCGACGGAGTTCGCGCACGTGAGATCGTTGGCGCCGGAATCTCCGGTGATCTGCAGGTCGCCGATCCTGGCCGCACGCCGCGCCACTCCCCGGCGCGTCATTCCGAGTTTGCGAGCTGCTCCGCCTGCAGCCTGCGCGCGGCGTCGTCGTCGACGAAATCGGAGTGGCACGACAACCGACCGTCCGGCGCGGCGGCCGGTTCGAGCGCCTGCTTCGTCTTGGCCGCGAGCTGGTGGATCTCGTCGGGCGTCAGGTGCCCGCGCTGCTCGAGGATCTTCTGCTGTTCGGCGCTGAGCCCCGGGCTCGCCTTCACCTTGCCGCGCTCGAAGCCCTCGGCCTTGCCGGACGCGAACTCGACGATCTCCTTGCTGATGCGCACCGAGCACCAGTCGTGGCCGCACATCGCGCAGAAGTCGGCGTCGACCGCGAGATCCTCGTCGTGGTAGGCGCGCGCCGTGTCGGGATCGAACGACAGCGCGATGTGCTTCTCCCAGTTGAGCGCCGCGCGCGCCTTGGTCAGCTCGTCGTCGCGGTCGCGCGCCGCCGGGATGCCGAGCGCGACGTCCGCCGCGTGCGCGGCGATCTTGTAGGCGATGCAGCCCTGCTTCACGTCGTCGGCCTTCGGCAGGCCGAGGTGCTCCTTCGGCGTCACGTAGCACAGCATCGATGCGCCGTGATAAGCGGCGGCCGTCGCGCCGATGCACGACGTGATGTGGTCGTACCCCGGGAAGATGTCCGTGACGAGCGGGCCGAGCACGTAGAACGGCGCGCCGTGGCAGAGGCGCCGCTCGAGCTTCATGTTGAACTCGATCTGGTCGAACGGCACGTGGCCCGGCCCTTCGATCATCACCTGCACGCCCTTCGCCCACGCGCGCTCGGTCAGCTCGCCGAGCGTGTTCAGCTCCGCGAGCTGCGCGGCGTCGGTCGCATCCGCCAACCCGCCGGGTCGCAGCCCGTCGCCGATCGAGAACGTGACGTCGTGCTCGCGCAGGATGTCGCAGATCTCGTCCCACAGCTCGTACATCGGGTTCTGCTTGCGATGCACCAGCATCCACTTCGCGAGCAGCGAGCCGCCGCGCGAGACGATGCCGATCAACCGGTTCTTCACGAGCGGCAGGTGCTCGCGCAGCACGCCGGCGTGGATCGTCATGTAGTCGACGCCCTGCTTCGCCTGCGCCTCGATCCCCGCGAGGATCATGTCGTGCGTCAGGTCCTCGATCTTGCGGCCGATGATCATCGAGTAGATCGGCACCGTCCCGATCGGCACCGGGCTCGCGCGCACGATCGCGTCGCGGCACGCGACGAGGTCGCCGCCGGTCGAGAGGTCCATCACCGTGTCGGCGCCCCACTTCACGGCCCAGCGCATCTTCTCGACCTCTTCGTCGGTCGAGCTCGAGATCGGCGAGGCGCCGAGGTTGGCGTTGATCTTCGTCGCGCTCGCGCGGCCGATGCACATCGGGTCGAGCCCGTAGGCGAGGTGCGTGCGGTTGGCGGGGATCACCATGCGGCCGGCGGCGACCTCGTCGCGCACCTGCTCCGGCGTGAGGTGAGGCTCGCGTTCCGCGACGCGACGCATCTCCTTCGTGATCTCGCCGAGACGCGCGCGCTCGAGCTGCGTGACCGCGCGGCCGGCCGGCCGCGGCGACGGATTGAAGTCGTGCGCGGTCTTCTCGGACGGTGAAGGCATGCCGGGCGAGTCGGGCGAGGCGAACGCGAGCGGTCCGCCGATGTCGGCCTTGCGTGCGAACGAGCCCGGCGAGGTGCCGTCACGGCGCGACGAAGGGTTCGCGGCGCCATGCAAAGGAAGGGGGAATGGGGAGGTCATGTTGCTTTCCCTACGCCGGAATTACCCGGATCAGGTTCGACGGGTGCGTCTCAGCGGTTCGCGCACGCGCGCGGACTGCGCCCCGAGCAGGGCGGAGAGGATAGCAGGTGCGTCGCGCGGGCCCACCTCCGCGCGGAGCGAACCGAGACGCGTGAGGAGCACGCGCACCCGAAACCGCGACCGTCGACGAGCGGAACGCTTGCGGCGAAAGCGCCCGACTACGGCACGTCGCCTCGCACCGCGTTGCTGAGCGCGATCGTGCAACCCGACGCGGAGTCGCCGACGATCCACTGGCAGTAGAGGCTCTGGCCCGAGAGGCCGGGCAGCCAGCTCGTCCACACGAGATCGATGCGTCCCGTCGCACTGGTCGGGAGCTGCAGGATCGTGCTGCCCGCGACCGACGGGAGGAGCGTCCCGCAGAACAATGCGCTCGGCGCGGACGACAGCGCGGCGACCAGCGCCGCGGGCGCGGAGGGCTTCGCGTTCGACAGCGCGAGCGCGCCGGCGCTGCCGACGACGAGCGTCCCCGTTCCGACCAGCTTCGGCACTCCGCTCACGCCGGCGAGGCCCGATCCGAGGTCGGTCCAGGCGGTCAGATCGAACACGTACGCCGCGCCGGCGTTGCTCGCGCTGTTGTCGGCGCCGTTGCCGTTCACGCCGGTCGCGTTGCTGTCTTCGAAGATCGCGCCGACGACGGCGGTCGTGCCGGTCGTCGCGACCGCGCCGCCGAACTGATCGGCGCCCGTGCTGGACGCCTTCAGATACGCCTGCTGGGTCCAGGTCGAGCCGGTGCGCCTGAACGCGTAGGCCGCTCCGGCGCTCGGCACGCTGTTGTCGGAGCCGTTGCCGTTCACGCCGGTCGCGTTGCTCGCTTCGCCGGATGCTCCGATCAGCGCGGTGTCGCCCGCGATCGACGCGGCCACTCCGAAGCGATCGTTCAGCCCGACGTTCGCCGACTTGAGGTAGGGGTGCTGGCTCCACGTCGAAGATGTTGTCGCCGCCCCCGAGGTCGAAGCTCGCCGCTTTCGCTACCGACGAGTCGTCGATCGTGATGGCGTCCGCTCCATTGCCGAGCGAGAAGTCGAGCTGCCGGTCGAACGTGGCGCCGTCGATCCCGATCGTGCTCGTGCCCGCGCCGAGATCCATGCGCACGTTTCCGCCGAACTCCGTCGCGTCGATGTCGATCTCGTGGCTGCCCCTCCCGCCGGTGATTCGCGACGTGCGCGCGATCGTGCTGCCGTCGAAGTTCAGATGGAGGGGTCCGCGGTCGCCTCGGACAGCGACGCCGCCTGCCGGGATCTGCACGTCGTTCAGGCCCAATTCGTCCGTGCCCGGCCCGCCCCGGAATCGGATGCCCTTCGCGACTTTCGAGTGCAGGAGAATGAAGCTGTTGTTCAAGAGGCTCGAAACGCCGAGCGACACGCGGCGGTCGACCGTCATTCCGCTCAGGAAGAAGTCGTGGACGTTCGGCGCGCGCAGATCGCCGCCGATGTGCGACAGATTCTGCGAGATGAACGTGTCGACGCCGATGTTCGCGTTGCGCTTGATGTCGGAGTCGTCGATCAGCGTGAGCTGAACGCTTCCCGCGGCCGCGTGCACGATCAGGTCGCGTCCGACGCTGGAACTCCCCTTCAGTTCGACACCGCCGCTGTGTTGCGCTCCCGGCGTGACCCGCAGGTCGCGCGGCACGTGCATGTGATCGAGCAGCAGAGTGTCCCCGCCGACGCTCGCGCCTTGCTGGTTCACGATCACGTCCTTCGTGACGCCCGCGACGATCTGCGGGAGGTTCGAGCCGTTCACCGTCGTCGTCGGGTCGGGGGTGATCCTGACGTATCCGGAGGGCAGGCTGGCGTTGTCCAGGACGAGGCCGTCCGCGAATGCGCTGCACTCGATGAACAAGCTGCCGTGCTTCACCTTCGCCGTCACGTCGCCGGCGCGGGCGGCTCCGCCGAGGACCGCCAGGAAGACGGCGAAAGACAAGACGTCACTGCGCGACATCGGAATCCTCCACGAACGTGATCCGGAGCGGCGCGAAATCGTCTTGCGGCCGAGCATCTCAATCGCGACGGAACGCGGCGCGCGCGCTGCGGGCCACGCGCGCCACGGTTGCCGCGCCCGGACCCGCCCACTTCTCGAACCAACGCGACTCCGATTCGAGGAACCGCGCACGGCGCCACGCACGATCTCCGGCGTCGCACGCGACGCCCGGCGCGCGCGCGCCCTTCGTGCCGAGCTCGTCGACGACCGCGCTGCCGTCGTGCAGCAGGACGTGCCCGCGCGCGCGGAGTCGCCTCGAAAGATCCGCATCCTCGAAGTAGAGGAAGAAGCGTTCGTCGAACCCGGCGATCGCCTCGAGCGCGGCGCGGCGCGCGAGAAGACAGCCGCCTTCGCAGTAGGCGTCGGCGAGCGGATGCTCGCCCGGCGTCGCGAGCCGGCGCGCGAGGTCGGCGACGCGGCGCCGCCGAACGCCGAACACGCCGAACAGGACGTCGGAGAGGCGCGGCTCGGGCTCCGCACCCGCGCGGACGCGACCATCCGGCGCGCGCAACGACGGAACCGCCGCGGCCGCGCGCGGCTCGCGGTCGAGCGCGCGCACCATCGCGTCGAGCGCCGCGCGATTCACGATCACGTCGGGGTTCACGAACAGCACGAGGTCGGCTGCGGGCGCGACGTCGCGCGCGCGCGCGAGCCCGACGTTGTTCGCGGCGGCGAATCCACGGTTGTCGGGCAGCGCGACCAGCGTCACGTTCGGCCGCGACGCGACGCGCGCGCGTGTGTCGTCGGACGACGCGTTGTCGACGACGATCGCCGCGACCGGCAGCGAGCCGATCGCGTCGAGCCACGCGTCGATCGCGTGCGCGCTGTCGTGGGTGACGGTGATCGCCGCGACGCGGGACATGACGCGACTGTAGTTCCCCGCGACGCTTGCCGCGACCATCGCGACGCCTGCCTCACTTGGGGTGCGCACCTCTTTTCGAGCATTGACGCCGCACGCATCGAATCCCGGTTACCGCACGCCGCTGCAGCGCTCAGTGCACCTTCGCCGCGACCGCGCGAGGGCGCATCGCGAATCGAATCGCCGCGCCCCGCGACATGAGGAGAGCCGTCGAATGATCCGCACGTTCGCCGTCCTGTTCGCTTCCGCAGTCTTCGCGCTCACCGCGACCGGAACGCCGATCGCCGCGTCCGACGACTCGGCGCAGAGCGCGCCGCTCGATCGGATGCGGCATCCCGCCGGAACCGTCACCGGCCGCGCGGGAATCGCGCACGTCGAGAAGCGCGGCACGGGACCGATCCCGCTCCTGCTGTTGCCCGGCGCGCCGTTCGGTTGGAAAGCGTGGGAAGGGTTCATGAAGCGCAACGAGTCGCACTACACGATGTGGGCGATCACGCCGGCGGGATACGACGGGACGAATCCACCCGCGATGCCGGAGCACGACGCGAACGATTTCACGAAGCGCCCGTGGACCGACGCATTGATCGCCGACCTCGTCGCCCTGATCGAGAAGGAGATGACCGCGCCCGGGAAGCTCGGTCCGCCGATCGTGGTCGGTCACCATCTGATGAGCGATGCCTACGCGGTGCGCCTCGCCCACGAGCATCCGGACTTGGTGCGCGGCGTCGTCGCGGCGGCCGGCATGGGCTCGTTCCCGATCCCGATGGCGTCGGCGCCGAGCGCGGAACAGCGGGCGAAGTACGTCAATGAGAACCGCGTCCCGTTCTTCCGGAGCGTGCGGCAGAACACGTGGAACGCGAACACGTTTCCCGCGAGCTCGTTGTCGATCGACTCGGAGCGCGGCGAGGCGCTCTACGACGCGGAGATCGACGTCCCGATCGAGACGCAACTGCGCTACTACCTCGAGTACGCCACCGACGACCTCGCCCCGCACCTGCGTGCGATGCGCGCACCGCTCCTGACGCTGCAGCTCAAGCCGAAGATGTCGTTCGACGCGCTGGCGCCGTCGATGAAGGAGCAGCTCGTGAAGCAGTTCGGCAGCCTCGAAGAGGCGAAGCGCAACGTCCGCTTCGGCGGTCCGTGGGATGCGTTGGCGAAGGAGATGCCGCCCGCGCTGTTCCGCCTGGACGAGGTTCCGGATTCCGGCGCGTTCGTCATGGACGACGCTCCCGAGGTCTTCGACGCCGCGCTCGCCAAGTTCATCACCGAGTCGGCGACTCCCGCGCCGACGAAGAAGAAGGACGGCTAGGAGCGCGCGCGATCCGTGGTCGCGGTCTTCGCTGCGCTCGTCACCATGCCGATCGCGCTGTTTGCATCGGCCTTCGTCTCCGCGATCTGGGTTCATCCGATCTGGCACGTCGCGATCGGAGTCGCGATCACCGCGTTCGCACTGCGCGTCCGCGCACTGCAGGTCGCCCGCTTCGTGTTCGCCGGCTTCTTCCTGCTGCCGATCGGCGCGTGCGCCGTCGTCGACGTGCAGCGTGGCCGTTATCCGGAAGCGTTCGACGCCGCGCGGTGGCGCGACACCGCGGACGAGGAGTTCATCTCGAACGGCTTCACCACGCATCAGCGCATGGCGCGCGATCTGGCCGACTCGAAGGCGCTGATCGGTAAGTCGCGGGAGGATGTGATCGCGTTGCTCGGCGAGCCGCACGGGCAGATCGCGCAAAACGCGCTCGAGTACGAGATCGGTTCCGAGACGGGCTTCATCTCGATCGACTCCGAGATCCTCGGGATCCTGCTCGACGATCGGGGCCGCGTGACGGAGGTCGCGGTCTACCACGGCTGAGCAATGGCGAGCTCGGGCGATTTCCGCGCACTCGTTGCATCCGACCGGTTCGCGGAGTGCGTACCGTGGCGACCATCCCTTTCCTCGAAGGAGAATCGGCAATGACGTTCGAATCCTCGCGCCCCACGCGGCGTGATTTCACCAAGCTGTTCGGCCTCGCGATCGGCGGCGCACTCGTGGGCGCGACGCTCGGCGGCTGCGGAACCGAGAGCACGAGCTCGACGGCGCAGACGTCCGGCATGGCCGCGATGTCGGGCATGGGCGACAAGCACGCGTGCAAGGGAATGAACGCGTGCAAGGGTCAAGGCGGCTGCAGCTCGGGCGACAACGGCTGCGCCGGCAAGAACTCCTGCAAGGGCAACGGCGGCTGCGCCACCGCCGAGAAGCACTCGTGCAAGGGCATGAACCAGTGCAAGGGCCAGGGCGGCTGCAACTCGGGCAACAACGGCTGCGCCGGCAAGAACTCCTGCAAGGGCAACGGCGGCTGCGCCTGCCCGGTCAAGCACTGACCGATCGACGGAAGGGTCGGCGCCCGCCGCGGCATCCCCCCTTGCTGCGACGGTCGCCGGCCCGACCGCATCGGTTTCCCACGTGACGATCGCTCCGCGCTTCGGCATCGAGGACCTCGGGCTCGGGCTCGGCCTGCGCACCGCGCATTACGGGCACATCCTGTCCGCGCGGCCCGCGGTCGATTGGTTCGAGATCATCTCCGAGAACTTCATGAACGGCGGCGGCCGGCCGCTGCGCATCCTCGACGAGATCGCCGAGCGCTACCCGATCGTGATGCACGGAGTGTCGCTGTCGATCGGCTCGACCGACCCGCTCGACTTCGATTACCTGCGGCGATTGAAGTCGCTCGCCGAGCGCGTTCGCGTGCGCTGGCTCGGCGACCACGTGTGCTGGACCGGGGTCGCCGGCAAGAACACGCACGACCTCCTCCCGTTGCCGCTCACCGAGGAGACGCTGCGGCACGTCGTCGCGCGCGTGAAGATCGTGCAGGAGTTCCTCGGGCGTCCGCTCGTGCTCGAGAATCCGTCGACCTACCTCGAGTTCCGCGGCTCGACGATGCGCGAGCACGAGTTCCTCGCGCGGCTCGTGGTCGAAGCGGATTGCCTGCTCCTGCTCGACGTGAACAACATCCACGTCTCGAGCCGCAATCACGGGTTCGACCCGTTCGAGTATCTCGCGGGGATCCCGTACGACCGCGTCGCGCAGATCCATCTGGCGGGTCACGCGGACCACGGCACCCACTGCATCGACACGCACGGCGGCCCGGTGATCGACCCGGTGTGGCGGCTGTACGCGGAAGCGATCCGCCGCGGCGGGCCGCGCGCGACGCTTCTCGAATGGGACCAGGACATCCCCGAGTTCGAAGTGGTGCACGCGGAAGTCCTGCGCGCCGCACGGTTCCGCGCCGCGGCGCGCGCGCCGGGAGCGACGTCGTGAACTCGCTCGCCGCCGTGCAGCAGTGGATGCAGCGCGCGATCCTCGCGGAAGACGGCGTGTGCGCCGCGGGCGGGACGGTCGCGCAGGTCGTCCTGCCGTCGGCGACGCTCGCGCCCGCGCAGCGACTCGCGATCTACGCCGACATGTACGTCCTGCGCTTGGAGGAGTGTCTCACCGAGGACTTCCCCGCGCTCCGCTTCGCGCTCGGCGCCGATCGGTTCGCGCGGACGTGCCGCGACTACGTGCGCGCGTTCCCGTCGACCCACTGGTCGCTGAACGCGCTCGGCGCGCGACTCCCGGAGTTCCTCGCGGCGCACGCCACTCCGTTCCTCGCGGAGCTCGCGCGCCTCGAGCACGCGATCCAGCAGGTGTTCGACGCGGAGGATCCCGCCGGGCGGCTCACGCCGATGGAGATCGAGGCGCTCGACCCGGAGCAGGTCGCGTCCGTGCGGTTCGCGACGACGCCCGCGCTGCGATTGCTCGCGTTCGCGCACCCGGTGAACGCGTTCTACGTCGGGTTCCGCGAGGATGCGGCGCCGGCGGCTCCGGCGCCCGAGCGCACGTGGTGCGCGGTGTATCGCAAGGACGAGCGCGTCTGGCGCGCGAACCTCGATCGCGCGGCGTTCACGATCCTCTCCGGTCTCGCGCGCGGCGAGCCGCTCGGCGCCGTGCTCGCTTCGTGCGTCGAGGGCGGCATCGCGACGGAGGACGAGATCGCGGCTCGAATCGGCGCGTGGTTCCGCGAGTGGACCGCGGACGGGCTGCTCACGTCGATCCGCGGCGAGTGACGCGCACGAACCGCGTCGATCGCACCTCTTCGAACGGGAACCAGTAGATCGCCAGCACGATGACGTAGACCGCGGCGTTCCCGACGCGAAGCGCGTGCAGCGCGCCATAGCCGATGATGAAGAAGTGCATGCGCACGACGCTGCGGTACGGCGTCGTGAAGTCGAACCGCCGCAGCGCCGCGCGGAATCGATCGAGCGAGCCGAGGACCGACGTCGCCGCGAGCGGCCACCCGGTCGCCAGGATCGCGCCGGCATTGCGCCACAGCGATGCGAACCCGAAGTCCCACTGCTTCGCGTCGGTCAGCGGGAAGAACGCGCCGAGGAAGAGTCCGTGGACGACGTGGAACAACCCGAAGTGGACGGTGAAGAACGCGAGGATCCCGAGCGCGAGGCCGGCGCGCGCGAGCGGCGGGAAACCGCGGACGTCGCGCGGCGCGACGGTCGGCGCGTCGCTCGCCGCGGGGCCCGGCGGCTCGAGCAGCTCGCGCGGACGGGAGATCGCCGCGGCGGCGATGCCGATGACGATCGTCGAGTAACCGACGACGAGGCAGGACAGCCAGAGCCCCCACACGAGATCCTTCGCCGACCAATCGAACGCGACCGCGCTGATCGCGGACGCGACGAAGAGCACGAAGTCGAGCGCGAATTTCCGCATCAACGATCGATCGACCGTCGACCCGCCGCGCCTGAACCCCCCGTAAGCTGTCCGCATGCCCGAGACCCCGCACGTGAAGTCGTTCCTCATCGCCGATTCCGTCTTCCAGCAGACGAGCGGCAAGTGGTGCATCATCGGCGTGTTCGGACGCATCGAGGCCGAAGCGTTCCCGTGCGTGCACCCGAGCCTCGGCCTCTACGTGAAGCTCGCCGACGCCCGCGGCACGTTCGAAGTGACCGTGGAGTTCCAGGACTCGACCGGCCAGGTCCTCGCGCGGCTCACCGGCCTGCGCGTCGAGTCGAAGGATCCGCTCGCCGAGCCCGAGTTCGGAGTCCAGGTCCAACAGCTCCCGATCCCCACCGCCGGCGCCTACTTCTTCAAGCTCTACTTCGACGACCGCCTCTGCCCCGACGACATCCGCCTGACGGCGAGACAGACGAAGCCCGCGCCGCAGTCGTGAACGCGCGGGCGAGGACCGCGCCGCGGCCGGCGACGGACTTCACGCGATCAACTTCGTGACGACCTCGCCGGAGACATCGGTGAGACGGTAATCACGGCCCTGATGCCGGAACGTCAGCCGCGTGTGGTCGAGCCCGAGCAGGTGCAGCACGGTCGCCGCGAAGTCGTGGACGTGCACCGGGTCTTCGGTGATCTTGATGCCGAACTCGTCGGTCGCTCCGAGCGAGAACCCCTTCTTCACGCCGCCGCCGGCGAACCACATCGTCCACGCGGTGCTCTGGTGATCGCGCCCGTAGTCGTGCTCGTCGAAGTTCTCCTGCTGGAGCATCGGCGTGCGTCCGAACTCCCCGCCCCAGATCACCAGCGTGTCGTCGAGCAGGCCGCGCCGTTTCAAGTCGATCACGAGCGCCGCCGACGCGCGGTCGGTTTCCTGGCAGCGCACCGGGAGGTTGGTGACGAGGTTCTGATCGCCGCCGCCGTGGTGGTCCCAGCCGCCGTGGACGAGCTGGACGAAGCGCACGCCGCGCTCGATCAGCCGCCGCGCGAGGAGGCAGTTGTTCGCGTAGGAGCTCTTGCCGGGCTCCGCGCCGTAGAGCGAGCGCGTCTCCTCCGATTCGCTCGCGATGTCCATCAGCTCGGGCACGCTCGCCTGCATGCGATAAGCGAGCTCGTACTGCTCGATGCGCGTCGTGATCTCCGGGTCGCCGGACGCGGCGAGCGCGTGCTGGTTCAGATCCTTCAACGCGTCGAGCGATGCGCGGCGCAGCTCGCGGTCGATCCCCGGCGGATCGTTCAGGTAGAGCACCGCGTCGCCTTGCGACCGGAACTGGACGCCTTGGTAGACGGTGGGCAGGAAGCCCGACGAGAAGCACGAGTTGCCGCAGCGCGACGCGGTGCCCGACGCGAGCACGACGAAGCCGGGCAGGTTGCTGCTTTCGCTGCCGATGCCGTACGTCACCCACGACCCCATGCACGGACGGCCCTGGCGCGGCGATCCGGTCTCGAGCAGGAGCTCCGCGGGCACGTGGTTGAACTCGTCGGTGTGCATCGAGCGCACGAAGGAGATCTCGTCGACGATGCCGGCGATCTGCGGCAGGAGCTCCGACACGTTCGCCCCGCACTCGCCGTGGCGCGCGAACTTGTACCGCGACGCGAGCATGTGCGGCGTTCCCTTCAGGAACGCGAACCGCTGCCCTTTCATCACCCAATCCGGTGCGACCTTCAGGTCGAGCGGCTGCAGCGCCGGCTTCTCGTCGAAGAGGTCGAGCTGCGACGGCGCGCCGCTCTGATGCAGCCAGATCACGCGCTTCGCCCGCGGCGCGAAATGCGGAGCGCGTGGATCGAGCGGCCCGGGCGCGCGCGAATCCGCGCCCGACGTCATCGCCGCGAGTCCGCGGTCGCCGAGCGCGGCGAGCGCGATCGACCCGAGCAACGAGTCGCGCAGGAACGTGCGGCGCGTGAGCATCGAACGGATCGGATCGCGGCGAGGATCGAACGTGCGCATCGTGCGGTTCATCCCTTGGTGAGCGTCTCGTCGAGGTTGAGCAGCACGTTCGCGACGACCGTGTACGCGGCGACGTCGTCCTTCGCGCCGGCGCGCGATCGCGCGAGCAGCGCCAGGAGCCGGTCGCGCTCCGTGGCGTCGGGCGCGCGTGCGACGCACCAGCGGAACCCGCGCTCGATGCGCGCCGCGTCGTCGCCCGCGGCGGCGATCATGCGGCGCGCGAGCGCCTCGGCCGCTTCGACGTACACCGGGTCGTTCAAGGTCGCGAGCGCCTGCAACGGCGTGTCGGTGCGCGACCGATTGACGGTGCACACGTCGCGCGTCGGCGCATCGAAGATCATCGTGGTCGGGTACGGCGCCGTGCGGCGCCAGAAGGTGTAGAGCCCGCGGCGATGGCGGTCGTCGCCTTCGCTCTCCTTCCAGCGGTCCTGCGTGTCGTGCGTCGTGAAGCTGCCTTCCCAGATGCCGGGCGGCTGCGGCGGGAAGACGCTCGGCCCGCCGATCTTGTCGGAGAGGAGCCCCGACGCCGCGAGCGCCACGTCGCGCACGCATTCGGCCGTGACGCGGAAGCGCGGGCCGCGCGCGAGCAGCCGGTTCTCCGGATCGCGCTCGAGCAGCTCGGGCGTCACGCGCGACGACTGGCGGTAGGCGGCCGAGAGCAGGATTTCGCGCTCGAGCGCGCGCAGGTCCCAGCGCGACCGCAGCAGCTCGGTCGCCAGCCAGTCGAGGAGTTCGGGGTGCGTCGGCGGCTCGCCGCGCGTCCCGAAGTCGTCGAGCGTCGCGACGATGCCGCGGCCGAAGAACGACGCCCACGCGCGGTTCACGACGACGCGAGCGGTCAGCGGGTTCTCCGGCGACACGATCCATCGCGCGAGCCCGAGGCGATTGCGCGGGAGGTCGGACGGCATCGGCGGCAGGACGGCCGGCACGTCCGGATGGACGACGTCGCCCGGCGTGAGGAAGTTGCCCCGCAACAGCACGTGCGTGACGCGCGGCTCCTTGCGGTCGCGCATCACCATCGAGCGCGGCACGGATTCGCCGAGCGCCTTGAGCAGCGCGGTGCGATCGACGCCGACCGCGTCGGCGGGACGCCGCACGTTCAACTTGATCGGCCCGCCGGCGGGGACCGGATCGACGGGCGCCGAAGCGGGCGGCGCGGCCCGCAGCGCCGCGAGCTGCGCGGCCTGCTCCGCGTTCGGGAACTCGACCGCCGGATCGGGCAGGTGTCCGTCGTCCTCGGTCTGATCGAAGAACGCGTACAGCGAGTAGAACTCGCGCTGAGTGAACGGGTCGTACTTGTGGTCGTGGCACTGCGCGCACATCATCGTCGACCCGAGCCACGTCGTCGCGGTGGTGTTCACGCGATCGACGACCGCGATGGTGCGGAACTCCTCCGGGTCGATGCCGCCCTCGTCGTTCAGCATCGTGTTGCGATGAAAGCCGGTCGCCACGACCTGATCGCGCGTCGGGTTGTCGAGCAGGTCGCCCGCGAGCTGCTCGATCGTGAACTCGTCGAACGGCATGTTCGCGTTGAACGCGCGGATCACCCAGTCGCGCCACGGCCATTGGTTGCGGATCAGGTCCTTCTCGTAACCGTTCGTGTCGGCGTAGCGCGCGAGGTCGAGCCACGCGGCGGCCGCGTGCTCGCCCGCGCGCGGCGACGCGAGCGCGCGATCGACCATGCGCTCGTACGCATCGGCCGCGCGGTCCGCGACGAACTGGTCGACGTCGTCGAGCGTCGGGGGGAGGCCGAGGACGTCGAGCCACACGCGCCGGATCAGCGTGGCGCGGTCGGCCTCGGGTGACGGCGCGAGCTTCTCGCGGTCGAGCCGCTCCAGCACGAAGAGGTCGATGTCGTTCTTCGCCCACGCCGCGTTCGACACCGCGGGACGCGCGGGCCGCACCGGCGCGACGTACGCCCAGTGCTTCGCGGGCTGATCGGGCCACGCCGCGCCCGCGTCGATCCACGCCTTGATCGCGGCGACGTCGGATTCGTCGAGCGGCGAGCCCTTCGGGGGCATGCGCAGCTCGGGGTCGAGGCCCGCGACGAGGAGGTACAGGCGGCTTTGGTCCGCGTGCCCCGGCACGATCGCCGGGTCGCCCGATTCGCCACCGGCGAACGCACGATCGCGCTCGTCGAGCCGCAATCCGCTCTTCGACGTGGTCGGGCCGTGGCATTCGATGCATCGGGCGCGGAAGAGCGGAGCGACCTGGCGCGTGAAGTCGACGTCGCCGGCGCGCGCTCCCGGCGCGAGGAACGCGAGAAGAATCGATGACCAAGGAGCCGCGCGCCGCATTCGCACGACGATAGGGCGAATCCGGAAGACGTGCCAGATCGCCGTGAATCTCTCACCGCCTCAGCGCAAGCGCATGCGCACGTCGACGGCCGCGCAGTCCTCGCGGCGCGGCCCGACCATCACCGGGTTCAGGTCGAGCTCGGCGATCTCCGGGCAGTCGGCGACCAGCCGGTCGAGGCGGAGCAGCATCTCGACGAGGACGTCGCGCGGAACGGGCTTCGCGCCGCGCACGCCGTCCAGGATCGCGCGACCGCGCAGCCCGGCGATCATCTCGCGTGCGTCCTCGTCGGTGATCGGGTGGACGCGGAACGCGACGTCCTTCAACACTTCGACGTGCACCCCGCCGATGCCGAACATGAGGAGCGGACCGAAGTCCGGGTCCTGGGTCATCCCGAGGATCACTTCGCGGTCGCCGCTCGCCATCCGCTGCACCAGGAACACCACGTCGGCGAACTCGCCCGCGAGCGATTTCTTCATGCGGCGGAACGCGCTCGTGAACTCGTCGACGTTGCGCAGGTCGACCGCGACGCCGCCCCGCTCGGTCTTGTGCGAGAGGCCGCGCGCGGTCGCCTTCAGGACCAGCGGGAAGCCGAGCTCGGACGCGGCGTCGAGCGCTTCCTCGAGCGAGCGCGTCGCGCGGGTCGGGGTGAACGCGAATCCGTAGGCCTCCGCGATCCGTCGCGCTTCGTCGAACGTGAGCTCGCTGCGACCCTCGGCGCGCGCGCCGTCGATCCGCGCGCGGGCGGCGGCGCGATCAACCGCGAGGTCCGGCACGATGCCGGCGGGTCGCGCGAGCCACGCGCGCTGGCGGTTCATCTCGTACAGCGCGCGAGCGGCGGACTCCGGGAACTGGTAGGTGGGGATGCCGGCGGCGCGCAGCTCGGCGACCGCCTCGCCGTGGCGCTCCTTCGCCATGAAGCACGCGAGCACCGGCTTGGTGGCTCCGCTCACGCCCTCGCGGATCGCGCGCGCGACGGCGAGGCTGTCCACGTACACCGGCGTGATGAAGATCACGAGCAACGCGTCCACGCTCGGGTCGTCGAGCACGGCGCGCGTGACGGCGCGGAACTGGTCGGGCCCCGCCTGCGCGACCATGTCGACGGGATTCTTCAGGCTCGCTTCCGCCGGCAGGACGCGCTGCATCCGCTCGCGCGTCGCGGCGGAGAGGTCGGCGAGCTCGAGCCCGAGCGCGCCGCACGCGTCGGTCGCGAGGATCGCCGGGCCGCCGGAGTTCGCGACGATCGCGACGCGCGGACCCTTCATCGCCGGCTGGCTCGCGAACGCGGCGCCCGCGGCGAACAGGTCCTCGACCGTCGGAACGCGCAGCACGCCGCACTGCGCGAGCAGCGTGTCGATCGCGACGTCCTGACCCGCGAGCGAGCCGGTGTGCGAGCGGGCCGCGCGCGCGCCGGCCGCGGTGCGACCGCTCTTCACCACCACGATCGGCTTCTTTCGGCTCACGCGGCGCGCGACGTCGGGGAACAGGAGCGGCGGACCGACGGCCTCGAGATACATGAGGATGGTCCCGACGCGCGGATCGTCCTCCCAATACTGCAGGAGGTCGGTGACCTGCACGTCCGCGCGATTGCCCGCCGACACGAAGTACGAAATGCCGATGCCGAGCTCGCCCGCCATCGACACGATCGCTTCGCCGAGGGCGCCGCTCTGCGACACGAACGCCACCGGCCCCGCGAGCGGGCGCGCGCTCGCGAACGACGCGTTCAGTTGCACCGCCGGATCGGTGTTGATGATCCCCATGCAGTTCGGGCCGATCACGCGGATGCCGGCGCCCCTCGCGACCGCCATGACTTCGTCCTCGAGCGCCTGGCCCGCCGGTCCGATCTCGCGGAAGCCTGCCGAGATGATGACCATCCCGCCGACGCCCTTGCGCGCGCAACTGCGCGTCACTTCGAGCACCGCGTGCGCGGGCACCGTCACCACCGCGAGGTCGACCGCATCGGGGATCGCTTCGACGCTCGGCCAGCACTTCGCGGAGTTGACGACGGCGTGCCGCGGATTCACGGGAAAGACCACGCCGTGGAACTCTTCGCGCAGGAGGTTCGCGAGGATCTCGCGACCGATCGTCCGGTGCTGCGATGAAGTCCCGATCACGGCGACGGAGCGGGGCCGGAACAGGGCGTCGAGTCCTCGCGGCGGCGGTGGTTCGCGATCCATCGCCGCGATCGTAGGCGGTCGCCGCGCCGGCCGCGCTCAACCCTTGTCGAAGACGGCGATCCCTTGGTCGCAGACCGCGGAGAGCACGAGCTCGTCACTCCACCGGTTGCGGATCTTCACCAGCAGGTCGCGACCGCGCGGGTCCTTCGAGGCGACCAGGAACTCCTTCAGTGCGCGCACGAGATCGAGCCGCACCTTGCCGGACGCGCCCTTCTTGCTCTCGTCGCGATCGGAGTCGACCGTGTACGGGGACTTCGGCAGCAGCGCCGGCGTAACGACGTCGTCGATCACGAGCTGCACCAGGTCGTCCTTGCCGGCGACCGGCGACACTCGCTGCAGAGCTCGCAGCAGCGTCGCGAAGCTGTCGACGCGCGCTTCGTACTCGGCGAGGACCATCACGCGCTTGTCGAGGAACGAGTCTTCGAACCGCTTCGCGGACTTCGCCGCCGCCTTCTTCAACGAGGCGATCGACTCCGCGCCGCCGAGCTTGCCGAGCGCTTCGGTCGCGGCATCGAGCACGCGGAAGTCGTCGTCGTCGACCGCGGGAGCGACAAGCTTCACGTTGCCCGGCAGCGCCTGATCGCCGAGGACCTGCACCGCGAGGAGCCGCGTTTCCGGGTTCGACTTCTTGGCGCGGACGAGCGCCGCGACCGCTTTCACCGTCGCGTCGTCGGTCATGGCGCCGAGCATGCCGCGCGCCGCCTGCCCCGCGGACCCGCCTTTCTTGAGGTCGTCGATCAACGAGCCGAGGTTCTTCGCATCGCCGCTGCCGAGCTTCGCCGGGTCGCCGAACGCGTCGATCTCCGCCTTGGTCGGCTCGAGGTCGAACGACGAGTCGGGGCCGATCGCGCCCTTCTTCGAATGCGGTCGCGCGTGACCCGCGAACCAGCGGAACACGTCTTCGCGCACGCGCCGCGGGATGTCGTGTCCGACGTTGTCGAGCTCCGCGTAGACGAAATCGAGGCTCGGCTCCTTCGACCCGCGGGCGATGCGGCCCGCGCGCGCCGTGGCCTCGGCGAGCAGCGCGCGCGCCGCGGCGCGGTCGGCATCGGCGCGCACGATCGGATCGTCGGCGCCGTGGAACACGTAGATCGGAACGCTCGACTTGATCACCTCGGCCGGATCGCCGCCGCCGTCGATCGACGCGCACGCGCACCAGACGTTCGGCCAGCGCTGCCCGAGCGTCCACGCACCGAATCCGCCGAGCGCGTAGCCGACGAGCGAGACGCGGGTGCGGTCGACGTTGAAGCGGATCTCGAGCTCCTTCAGGAGCGCTTCGATCAACTGGATGTTCTTCGGCGAATCCCACGGCACGTCGAGCGCGGTCGGACACGCGACGATGCAGCCGTACGGCTCGGCGAAGTCCTGCAGCCACGACATCATCTCTTCGCCCGCGCCCACCACGATCGACTTGTCCTTGCCGCCCGATGCGCCGCCGTGGAGGCCGATCACCAGCGGGGTCGGCCGCAGCGGGTCGTAGTTGTTCGGGACGCGCAGGCAGAACGTCGCGCCCGGGAGCTTGTCGCTGTCGATCGTGAGCGGCACCTTCGCGCGGACGCCGCGCTCTTCCTGCGCGGACCGCCGCGCCCGCTCGAGCGCGATGAGCGTCGCCGGCCCCGCGTTCGGCGCCACTTTCAGAAGCTCCGCGAGCTTGGCGCGCGCGAAGCCGACCGTTCCGGCCTCGACGTATTCGCGCTCCTTCTCGCGCACCGCGGGCGCGACGCGCGGATTGCGCAACGCGTAGGACTTCCAGCGCACGTCGCCATATTCCTCGAGCGCGCGCGCGTGCGTCGGATCGAGCGTGAGCGCCTGCTCGAGGTGGTATTGCTCCTCGGCCTTCATGTCGTGCGCGGCGCAGAACCGCGCGATTCGGTAGTGCATCTCGCTCGTGAGCGACGGCGTCGACGCGCGGCGCCGATACTCCTCGAGCGGCGGGTCCGCGATCACGACCTCCTTCACCCGCTCGCGCGGGATGACGTCGCTCGCCGGGATCTCGAAGTGCATGTCGGGGAAGCGCGCGTTGAAGCGGTTGATGACGACTGCCGTGTCGTCGTTCTTCGACACGATGACGTTCTCGATCTTCTTGCCGTCGACGAGGACGATCGTGTCGGCGTTCGCGAGCGCGGTGAGCGCCGCGAGCACCACGGCGATCGTCGCGAGTCGAGGTCGCGTCCGCATCGACGAAGAATCCCGCGCGTCGCGCATGTCCGTTCGACGGACGCGGTCACCGCCGGTTCGATCGCGATTCTGGTTCCGGGCGCATTCCTTCATGCGCGATCCTCGCGCGGAGCGCAGCGCCGCTCGGCCACGGATTGTCGAGACGCGTGCGCGGCGCGGCCGCGCGCGTCCGCCGTCAACCGCCGAGCACCTTGGAGCGCTTGCTGTCCCAATCGCTCTTTCCACACAGGAGCGCGCGATTCACGCTGCCCGTGTAGGGGCCGATGACCTTTTCCTTCTCGAGACGCTCGAGAACCTTCGCCGCCTGGAAGTAGCCGACGCCGAGCTGGCGCTGCAGGAAGGAGATCGACGCCTTCTGCGCGTCCATCACGAGGTCGCCGGCCTTCAGGTACAGCTTGTCGTCCGCGCTCAAGTGCGCTTCCGCGTCGGCGGCGACCTGCGCCGGCTCCGGCTCGGGATCCGGCTCGCGCACGAGCTCCGGTTCCGGCGACGGCGCTTCGGCGACCACGGGCTCCGGCTCCGCGGCCGGCTGCGGTTCCGGTTCGGGTTCGACTTCCGCCTCCGGCTCCGGCGTCGACTCCGCGTTCGCGCTGGTCGTGGGAGCCGCTTCCTCCTCCGACGTGCTCGGCTCCGGCGCTCCGAACAGCGCGTCGAATGCGTTCGCCACTTCGGACGCGGCCACGGTCGGCGCGGCTTCGACCGGAGCTTCCGGCTCCGCCTCGGGCTCCGCTTTCGGCTCGATCTCCGGGGCGCGAGCCTCGGGCGTCGCGGAGAACTTCGTCGCTTCCGCGGGAGCGATCTCCTGGATCGCCTCCGCGCCGTCTTCGCCCTCTTCGATCTCGTCGTCCTCTTCCTCCTCCTCGTCGGAGTCCTCGATCTCCTCGTCCTCTTCCTCCTCCTCGTCGAACGAGAACTCGTCGTCGTCATCGAGATCGGAGTCCGCCGTGTCGACGTCCTCGGACGGCGCGGGTTCGACCGGGACCGCGGCGGGCGCGATCGCCGCGGCCGCCTCGATGACCGGTTCCTCGACCGTTGCGTCCGCCGGCGCTTCCGGCACCTCGACCGCCGCGGTCGGCGGCTCCGGCTCCGGCAGCGGCTCCGACTCGGTC
>CAZBOK010000023.1:0-21052 GCA_964493525.1 uncultured Phycisphaeraceae bacterium
CGGAGCGCGACGAGCTGTGGTCGTCGTGGCCCGCGCTCGCGGCGTTCGTCCTGGTGCTCGCGGCGGAATGGCTCCTGCGCAAGCGCGCGAATCTCGTCTGAACGGGAGGCGGAAGTCGGCGTGTCCGGATCGCACGGAACGGGGAGCAGCGCGACGACGGCCCAGGGCCGGCGCGATCAACTGCCGGACGTGCGGTATGCCGCGAAATGGGCGGCCCTCGCGGCGCTGATCGGCGTGCTCGCGGGCGTCGCGGCTGCGGCGTTCTTCTGGCTCCTGAACCAGGCGATCGAACTGTTCACCGTCCGCATCGCGGGCTTCCATCCGCCGGTGCCCGGCGGCGATCCCGGTGACGGCGCGTCGGGCGTGGTGCCGCCGTCGCCGTGGCTGATGATCCTCGTGCCCGCGCTCGGCGGTCTGATCGCCGGCGTGTTGATGCACCTCTTGATGCCCGCGTCCGAGAAGAGCGGCACCGACGCCGTGATCCGCGCATTCCACGAAGGACGCGGACGGCTCGGGCTCGCGTCGCCGGCGGTGAAAGCGGTGGCGTCGGCGGCGGTCATCGGCGCGGGAGGATCGGTCGGGCGCGAAGGTCCGATGGTCGCGCTCGGCGCGGCGATCGGCTCGGCGGTGGGCCGGCTGTTCAAGCTGCGGGCGAGCGAGCGACGCACGGCGCTGCTCGTCGGCGCGGCGGCGGGCTTCGCTTCGATCTTCCGCGCCCCGCTGTCGGGCGCGATCTTCGCCATCGAGTCGCCCTATCGGAACCCGGAGTTCGAGTACTCGGCGTTCGTCCCCGCGATCCTCGGCGCGGTCTCGGCGTTCGCGACGTTCGGTTTCCTCTACACCACGGCGCCGGTGTTCACGGTCGGCTCGTTCTCGCTCGGCTCGCCGCTCGAGCTCCTGGTGTACGCGGTCTTCGGGCTGCTCTGCGCGGCGACCGGCATCCTTTATGTGACCGTCCTGAACAACGTGAAGGATCGCTTGGGCGGCCGCGTGTTGAAGCGCCTCCGCCTGCCGGTGTTCCTGTGGCCGGCCGCCGGCGGCCTGCTGCTCGGCGCGCTCGCGTGCTTCGTCCCGCAGGTGTGGGGCACCGGATACGGATGGGTGCAGCAGGCCCTCGACGGGTCGTTGAACGGCGTGTGGCTGCTCTTCGGGATCGCGCTCGCCAAGACGGTCGCGACCGGAATCACCCACGGCTCGCGCGGCGGTGAAGGCGTGTTCGGCCCGGCGTTCTTCGTCGGCGCGATGCTCGGCGCCGGCTACGGACACCTTGCGCACCAACTGTTCCCGCACGTGGTCCCGTCCGCGGGCCCGTACATCCTGGTCGGCATGGGCGGTCTGTTCGCCGGCATCACCAAGGTGCCGATTGCCGGCCTGGTGATGGTGTGCGAGATCACCGGCTCCTACTCGCTCCTCCTCCCGCTCGTGCTGGTGTGCTCGCTCTCCTACGTCTTCACCGGACGCGCCTCGGTCTACAAGAGCCAGGTCGCGTCGCGATTCGACTCGCCGGCGCACCTCGGGGAGATGTCGCTCGACGTGCTCGGCCCCCTCTCCGTCGCGGACGCATGGAAGCGCCGCGTCCCGGCGCAGACGGTGTCGCAGACCGCGGCGATCGCGGAGGTGCTGCGGCTCATCCCGATGACGCGGCACACGACCTTCCCGGTGGTCGACGCGAACGGCTCGATCACCGGCGTCGTCACGGTCGAGGACGTGCGCGACTTCCTGTTCGACACCGCCATCCACCGGCTCGTCCTCGCCGACGAGGTCGCGAGCAAGGACTTCCCGAGCGTCACGCTCGACGAGCCGCTGCTGTCGGCGCTGCGCAAGTTCGCCGCGGCGGGGTGCGAGGAGATCCCGATCGTGGAGGAGAGCGACCGGCGCAAGCTGGTCGGGCTCCTGTCGCGGGACGAGATCCTGCGGCTCTACCGCGAGCGCGTCGACCGCGCGATGCAGGCCGATCAGACCGACATCACCGACGCGATGGTTCTCAGCGAAGACGAGCGTCCGGCGGAACGTCGCCTATAATCCGCCCGCGCCGCCACCGCTCGAAACCGCTGTGCTATCGGCGGTTGTCCGGTCGATACTCGGAATCGACGCCGCACATCGAACAGGAGCGCACCGACTGCGCCCGTCCCGACGCCTCCTTCGATTCGCTCGCCGGTCGGCCGCGACGCTCGTCGCCGCGCTCTGCCTCGCCCCCGCGTTTGCCTCGCGCGCGCTCGCGCAGGACGCAGTGCCGGCGTCGACACCGCACTCTGCGCCCGCATGGTCCGCGTTCCGCGGTTGGGACGAGATCCGCGACTCGAAGGAGAACTTCAAGTTCGATCCCGACAAGCGTGACGTCGCAAGCTTCGCGCTGCAGGAATCCGCGGACGTCCGCTTCCGGTTCCAGAAGGCCGAGGAATCGCTCGCTGCCGGCCGGTTCGAAGAGGCGATGCAGCCGCTGCAGGAGCTGATCAACCTCTACCCGAACACGCTGTTTCAGGTCGCGGGCACGCCGGGCGCGGGTGCCGGCGGCACGCGCTCGAAGTCGCGGTGGGTCGGCGCCGGCGAGTACGCGAGGTTCCTCCTGTCGCGTCTCCCGCCCGCCGCGCGCGCGAAGTACGAGGAGTGGGCGCGCGTTCGAGTCGCCGCGCTCGAATCGAAGCCGCCGTACGACTCGCACGACGAAGTCGCGCTCGCAACGCTCGGCGTGCGCTGGCCCGCGACCGCCGCCGGATGCGACGCGCTCGAGCGGCTCGGCGATCTCGCATTGGAACGCGGCGCGGGCGAGATCGCGGCGCGCTGGTACGAGCGCGCCCGATTGTTCCGCGCGGCGCGCGGCGACGCTGACCCGGCGGACGTCGCGAAGACCGAAGCGCTCACGGAGCGGGCGAGCGCGGCGTCGTTCCTCGCGGGCGACGCGGCACGCGCGAAGGCGCTGCTCGGGGACGACGGCGCCGCGCAGGTCGCGCGCTTGTCCGCCGCGTTCACTCGCACGCGCGCTCCCGCGTGGCCGGTGTTCGGCGGGAACTCCGCGCACTCGCGGCTCGGCGACTTCACCGACGCGCGTCCGGCGTTCGCGGATCGCTTCGAGGTCGACGCGGTCACGGACTCGATTCGCAACCCGTACCAATCGCCGTCGGTGCTGAGCCAGGAGTTCCCGATCTACCCGGTCGCTGCCGACGACGGCTTCGTCGTGTGCGACGGCTTCGGCGTGCGCGCGTTCTCGTTCTTCTCCTCCGAGCCCCGCTGGTCGTTCGACGGACCCGAGCTACTCGTGGAAGACGGCGGCGACTTCGAGTCGCTCTCGTCGCTGCTCGACGGCGGCGACTCGATCGATCGCGAGGACTCGCCAGTGCTCGGCCGCTGCCTCCAGCTGTCGGCAGCGATCGAACGCGGCGTGGTCGTGGCGCCTCTGCTCGACGCCGTTCCGATCGGGCCGGGGATCCACTTCGACCGCAGGCGGATCGTCCAGACCATCCCGACGCGCAGCCTGTTCGGTATCGACCTCGCGAGCGGCCGCATGCTCTGGCAGCAGCACCGGCCGGAGCGCGACCGACAGGATTTCGAGAACCGCGTCTCGGTGACCGCTCCCCCGGTCATCGTCTCCGACCGCGTCATCGCCGCGGGGTACATCCTCGAGGGGGCGCTCAACTGCTACGCGTTCTGCCTGTCGCTCGCGGACGGGCGGCTCCTCTGGAAGATGCCGATCGTCGTCGGCCAGCAAGAGCTGACGATGTTCAACAAGGCGTTCAAGGAATTCACGCTCCAGCAGCCCGCGGAGCGGGACGGCATCGCCGTGGTGTGCTCGAACCTCGGCGTGATCGCGGGGATCGACTCGCTGTCCGGCGAGATCCGCTGGGTGACGGCCTACGACGCGATCGCGATCAAGGGATCGGTGCAGTGGCGCTCGTCCAACGAGCGGCAGCGGCTGTTCGACAACGCGCCGCCGGTCATCGCGGACGGCGTCGTGGTGTGCGCGCCGCTCGATTCGAGCCGCATCGTCGCGCTCGACCTCGCGACCGGCAAATGGCTGTGGGACGTCGAATGCCGTCCGAACGCCACGTCGTTGATCGGTGTCGACGGCGATGTCGTCGTCGCCGTGAACAGCAGCGTCGTCGCGTTCCACGACCTCCACACCGGCCGGCTCCTCGGGACCGTGCCGTTCGGTCGAGCGAAGGACGCGAGCCCCGAGGGACGCGGAGCGCTCGCGCACGGTCGCTTGCTGCAGCCGCTCTACAACGGCCTGTTCGACGTCCAATGGACGCGCCGCGCCTCGTCGGTCGACGTGACGAACGCGGAGATCGTGAACTGGGGCAACGACCAGCCGGGCAATCTGCTGGTCTACCGCGACTTCGCGCTCACCGCATCGCGCGCGAAGGTCACCGTCTTCTTCGAAGCCGACGCGTTGATCGCGCGCGCGAAAGCCCGCGCGGCGATGCCGGACGCGACGATCGACGACCGCCTCCGCCTCGCGGACCTGCGCGCGCTGCGCCACGACTTCGACGCCGCGATCGCCGACTTCACCGCGCTCGCGAGCCGCACCGACGTCCTCCCCGACCGACGCCGGCGGATCGAAGACGGTCTGTACCGCTGCCATCGCGACCTCGCGCTGCGCGCGCAGGCCGCGAACGACGGCGCGGGTTTCGTGTCCCACCTGCAGAGCGCCGCCGATCATGCTCCCGATGACACGACGTTCCTGAGCGCGGCGGACGAGCTGCTCGCGTTCCGGCGCAGCTCGAACGACGTGGCGGGATACCTGCAGATCCTCGACGCGATCGAGCGGCGCTGCCCGGAGACGCCGTGGCACTTCCGCGAGTCCGAAGTCGGCGGCGACATCGCCGCGGGGTTGTTCGCCCTCGACCGGCGCGCAACGATCGCGGTCGCGCGCGGCGAGTTCGCGAACGCGGTGCTCCACTGGCAGCACATGTTGTCGCGGTACCACGATCGATCGATCGCGGAGGAACCGGTCGCGCGGTACGCGTCGGAGCGCATCGCGCAGGCGATCCGCGACCACGGCAGCGACGTGTACGCGGTGTTCGAACGTGAAGCGATCGAGCGGCGCGACGCCGCGCTGCGCGCTCGCGATGCCGGCGCGCTCGCGAAGGTGATCGACGAATTCCCGAACTCGAAGGTCGCGTCCGCCTCGCGGCTCGACCTCGCGCGGATGCTGCTCGCGAAGTCCGACTGGAACGGCGTGTTCGCGGCGTCGAGCGCAATCCTCCAAGGGCCTGCCGACGCGGCGACCCCGGAGTTGCGCGCGCAGGCTCTGCACCTGGTCGCGCAGGCCGCCGACGGCGCCGGCGACCGGCCGCTCGCCGATCTCGTGTGGCGCCGACTCGGCGATGTCGGGAAGGACTTCGCCGTTCCCGGCGGCGATGGAGCGACCTACGGCGCGCTCGCCGAGGCGCGACTCGCGCGCGGCGACACCATTCCCGAAGGCGACGCGCCGCCGTGGTGCGGCCCGGACCGGATGCCCGCGCTCGAAGGGCGCGTCTCGTCGCGTCGCGTCGATCCGTCCGCCTGGCTGGTCCCGATCCACGGGAGTTCCGCACCGGATTTCCCCGACGCGATCTTCCTCTACGAGCCCGAGCTGCTCACCCTGATCGACGTCGCGGCGGACCGCGAGCTGTGGCACGCCGACGTCGACGCATTCTTCGACGAGCACGATCCGATCACCGCCGACGCGGTCGCCGGCCGAATCATCGTGCGCCAACAGTCTCGCCTGCGCGCGTTCGATCGCCGGGACGGCCGCCTGCTCGCCGAGGCGGAGCTCGGACAGACGCCGTTCTTTGCGTTCTCGGGCAGCGGACTCTTGTTCTACGAAGTCGAGCGCGCCGACTCCGGCGCCGAGCTGATCGCGATCGAGCCGACGTCGCTCTCGATGTTCTGGCGCGTCGATCTCGACCTGGCCGGCGGCATCGCGGACGCGCGGTTCTGCGCGGGCTCGATCCTCCTGCTCGACCACTCCGGCGTGTTGACCGCGATCGACGCGCTGACCGGCGCGCAGGCGTGGAGTCGCACGCTGAGCGAGATCACGGTCCATCCGGAGATCGCGGTGTTCCCGGAGTTCGGGATCGCGCTCGCGGTGGGCGGCGGCTCGTCCGGCAACTGGCGCGCACTCGCGTTCGATGCGGCGCACGGCACCCCGTTGTGGTCGCAGTCGCTCGCCGGCACCGGCAGCCTCAGCTATGCGTCGTCGTCGTTCGTCGCCGCCGGCGATCGGCTCGTCGCGCTCCGCGGGATGTCGCCGATGGGGCGTCGCCCGGACAACATCGGATCGGTGCTCGTCCTCGAGCCGCTCACCGGAAAGGTCGAGCGCGAGATCCCGCTCGCCAAGCCGGGGCGCGCGTTCGACACCGGCCCGTCGACGGCCGGACGACGCATCGCGCTGGTCGAATCGAACGCCAACAATCGCCGGCAACCCCGCGGCGCCGACCAACTGCTCGTCATCGACGTCGGCCGCGACGGCGACGCCGCGGTGCAGCGCGTCGCGATTCCCGAGCTCGCGCAATCGCTGGTCGACTTCGACGCGCTGCCGGCGGGCGGCGACGGGATCGTCGGGCTCATCAGTCCGTCGCCCCGGCGCGGCACGCGCCCTGCCGACACGCTCCTGTTCGTCGCGGATCTCCCGCGCGCCGACGTGCGCGCAGTGAAGATCAGCGCCGAGCGCGGCCAGCGGCGCCCGCAGCTCGCGGCGTCGCGGAATTCCGTCGTTGTCCTGAAGGACGATCAGATGCAGATCTTCACCGCCGGAGACAAGCGATGAACCGGATCGTCCTGTCCTCCGCCGCGTTCGCGATCGCGCTTGCCGCGCTCGTTCCGCTGCTCCGCCCGGCGCAGGATCCGTCACCGCAACCGCCGGACGACGAGGACAGCCACCTCGTCGCCTCGCGCGAGGGCGCCGACCCGGAGACCGTCGCCGCCGCGGAGCGCGGCCTCAAGTGGCTCGCGCGCACCCAGACGGACGAAGGGTGCTGGATCGGGAAGATCGGCTTCAAGCTGAATCAGAACTACGAGGTCGAGTCCGACAGCGTGCCCCACGTCGGCGTCACGGCGCTCGCGGCGATGGCGTTCCTCGCGGGCGGCCACCTGCCGGAGCGCGGCGAGTACGGCGGCACGATCGATCGCGCGACCCGCTACATCCTCTCGTGCGTCGACGACGGCTCGGGTTTCATTTCGAGCCACGGCTCGCGCATGTACAGCCACGCGTTCGCGACTCTCTATCTCGCGGAAGTGATGGGGATGAGCAAGAACCCCGAGGTGCGCGAGAAGCTGCAGCGCTCCGTCGACCTCATCGTGCGCTCGCAGAACGCGGTCGGGTCGTGGCGATATGAACCGCTCGCGGTCGAGTCGGACATGTCGATCACCGTGTGCCAGTTGATGGCGCTGCGCTCCGCGCGCAACGTGGGGATCAAGGTCCCGCGCTCCACGATCGATCGCGCCGTCGACTACGTCCGCAAGAGCTACGTGGCCGGTGACGAGCCCGCGGACAACTTCGGCCCGCTCGACGACTACTACTTCCTGAAGAAGGGCTCCTTCAAATATCAGCTGCTCGACAGCACGCGCTCGTCGTTCGCGCTGACCGCGGCGGGCATCGCCTCGCTGTACAACGCCGGCGTCTACTCGGACAACCGGCTCGACGAATCGCTCGCGGTGCTCTGGAACAGTTACAGCCTGCTCGACAACCGCAAGTCGCACTTCTTCTTCTGGTACGGCCAGTACTACGCCGTTCAGGCGTTCTATGTCGCCGGCGACCCGTGGTGGCCGCGGTACTGGCAGCGCATCCGCAAGGATCTCCTGACCACCCAGCTCCGCGACGGCAGTTGGGCGAACGACGTCGGACCCGGTCCCGCCTTCAGCACGGCGGTTGCTTCGATCATCCTGCAGGTGCCGTATCGGTACCTGCCCATCCTGCAACGGTGACGCGCGCATGGAACCCGTCCGCCTTCGCTCGGAGCTCGAACGCCTGCGTGGCCGCCTGCGCGGCCTCTACTTCGCGTTCGGCCTCGTGCGGCTCGCGCTCGCCGTCACCGTCGCGCTCGCGATCACGTTCGCGCTCGACCGGATGCTCGCGCTTCCGGCGCCGGTTCGCCTGGTGTTCGTCGGCCTGCTCGCGATCGTCACCGCGTTCGCCGCCTGGCGTTTCCTGTGGTATCCGCTGTCGAAGCGGCTCACCGCGGAGGACGTCGCGCTCGCGGTCGAAGCGAAGTTCCCGGCGCTCGACGGACGCCTGATCTCCACGCTCGAGCTCGAAGGCGAAGCGCTCGATCCGAAGCGCAACGTGTCGGTCGAGCTGGTCGAGAAGATGCGCGCCGAGACCGGAGCGTTGCTCGACAGCGTCCGGTTCG
The DNA here is from genome assembly GCA_964493525.1 of uncultured Phycisphaeraceae bacterium. Lineage (GTDB taxonomy): Bacteria > Planctomycetota > B15-G4 > B15-G4 > JADJEK01 > CAZBOK01. The sequence goes on from CAZBOK010000023.1 coordinate 8,331, forward strand.
ACGCGATCTTCGACCGCCGGCCGCTCCGGCGCGAGGCCGCCGCCGCAGCCATCGTCGTCGTGTGCGCGTTCGGTTACGCCGCGCATCGCCCCGACCTCACCGGGATCTTCGCGCGGCGCTTGTTCGGCTCCGCCGAATCGTGGCCGCAGCGCACGCGCCTCACGCTCGTCTTCCCCGAGACCGGCGAGCACTTCCGCGTCGAGAAGGACGGAGACCGCCCGACCCGCGTGCGGATGGCGAAAGGCGCGAGCCTGCCGGTGACGGTGCGGGTCACCGGAGAAGACCCGGAGTTCGTCGAGCTGGTCGTCGACGACGAGTCGCGCTCCGCCGTGGCATTGACCCCGACCGGCACTCACGAATGGGTCGGCCGATTCCGCGCGGTTCACGAGTCGTTCGAGTTCCGCCCGCGCGGCGGCGACGACGATGGCGGCGGCCGCGACGGCGCGGTCGAGGTCGTCGATCCCCCGGCGGTCACGTCCCTCGCCGTGACGGTGACCTTCCCCGCATACACCGGGCTCGAACCCCGGCAGGTCCCGTCGGGCGACGTCGAAGCGGTGACCGGGTCGCGCGTCGACCTCGACATCGGCGTCGCGCACGAAGCGACCGCGGGCAAGCTCGTGTTCGAAGGCGGCAAGGTCGAGGTCCCGCTGGTCGCGCCGGCCGCGCCGGGCGCGGGCTGGCACGCGTCGTTCTCGGTCGCCGAATCGACGTCGTACGCGGTGCATCTCGTCGGCTCGGACGGGTTCTCGAACCTCGAACCCGCGACGCACGCGGTCATCGCGGTGAAGGACCGCGTCCCGGTCGCGCGCATGCTCGAGCCGGCGCGCGCCGACGTCGACGTCACGCCCGACGGGCTCGTCGCGTTCCGCGTGCTGGCGGAGGACGATTTCGGCGTGACGCGCCTCGACCTCGGCATGCGCGCGTTCGACGCCGCGGCCGACGGTCCCGGCGTCCTGACCATCGATCTCCTCGGCGGCAACGCTGCGGGCGCGACACCCGCATCGGCGCCCGCGCGGTTCGCCGAGCGACGACTCGTGTACACGCTCGTCGATCTCGCCAAGCAGTCGTTCACGCACTCCGATGGCGTGCGCGTGTCGCAGGCGTCGGACTCGTACGTCTACCGCGTCGAGGTCGCGGACAACCACGCGGACAAGGACGGAGTCGCGGCGGCGAACGTGTCGGTCGTCGCCGACCGCCGCGTCGACGTCGTGTCGCTGAACGAGAAGATGCGCCTCCTCAGCGAGCGCCAGGTGCGCCGCAAGGACGACGTCACGCAGCTCCGCCAACTGCAGCAGGAGAAGCGCGACCGCCTCGCGCAGATCCTCACCGATTCACAGCTCGGCGACGCGACGACCGACGCGCCGGTCGAGGAACTCGCGGCCCTCGAAGTCGGACAGAACCAGGTGACGACGCGCGCGGTCCGCCTCGCGCGCGAGTTCGCCGACCTCTACGAGGAGTTCCTGCTCAACCGGATCGATAAGTCCGCTGCAGCGGAGCGCCTCATCCCGCTCCTGGTCGAGCGCAAGAACGCGTCGACCGCGACGGACGGGATCGACTTCGCGGTCTACCGGCCGATCGTGACGAGTTATCAGTCGGGCGCGTTCGGGCGGCTCGACGTCCTCGGCCGCGTGATCGACATGCTGGCGTGCATCCTCGACGTCGGGGAGACGCTGTCGAAGAACGCGGCGTCCGGCCTCGGCGACGCGCGGCTGATCACCGACGCCGCGAAGCGCACCGAACGGCTGCTGCAGGCGCAGAAGGAGCAGGACCGCGCCCTCGCGCGCCTCGATGAACTGCTCGCTCGCATGGACGAGTGGGAAGACTTCCAAGAGATCGTCACGCTGTTCCGTGATCTGCTCGACGACCAGCGCGACCTGAACGCACGCACCCGCGACTCACTGAAGGGCGCCGCGCCCGGTGATTCTGGTTCCGGAGACCGCTAAGCGACGCCTGTGGGTGGAGGACCGATGAACGCGAAGGAAAGACTGCTCTCGATCGCATCGCTCGCCGCCGTCCTGGCGTGCGGGCTCGTCGCGCCGGCGCGCGCCCAGGAGGACAAGGGCAGCGTCGAACGCCTGGTTCGCGACCAGCGCACCATCAAGTCGCGGCTCGAGAAGCTGCAGTCGAAGATGGAACGGCTGTCGGGCCGCCTGAAGCAGGAGAACAAGCCGAGCGGCGACCTCCTCTCCGCCGCGCTCGAAGAGATCTCCAAGACCGGCCTTTCGTCGCGCATGGAAGAGGTGGTGCCCGATCTCACCGCCAGCCGCTTCGCGTCGGTCGAGCGCCAGGATCAGGTGCTGAAGGACCTCGAGCGGGTGTACGCGATCCTCCTCGCGCGGAAGGACCTCGATCAGCTCGAAGAGCAACTGATGCAGGTGCGCGAGGCGCTCCGCACGATCGGCAACCTGAAGTCGATGCAGCACGATCTCACCAAGTCGACGGCCGCGACTTCACAGGCGGAACAGGCGCTCGTGAAGAAAGCCCTCGAAGCCGCGGCGGAGCTCTCGAAGCAGCAGGCCGAGCTGCTGAAAGCGACCGAGCAAGCGAGCAAGAGCGCGAGCGACGCCTCGAAGTCGCAGGACGCGGCCGCCCGATCCGATTCCTCGGCGACGCCGTCGCTCGCCGAGATGAAGCAGGCGCTCGATCGTCTCGCGGCGCGCCAAGCCGCGGTGTCGAAGCAGACGAAGGACGCGATCGACGGCAACACCGCCGACGTGAAGAAAAAGCTCGACGAAGCCGCCGCCGCGGAGTCCTCCGCGCTCGATCGCGTGAAGTCGGACGACGGCGCGAAGGCCGGACAGGATCCGAAGGACGCGAAGGCGTCGCCGCTCACGTCCGCCGAGAAGGACGGCTTCGTCGCCGATCAGCGCCGCGCCGAAGACGCGCTGGAGGCGCTCGAGAAACTCGCCGAGAAGAGCGCGGATCCGAAGGGTCCAGCGAATGCGACGGCCGAACCGTCCGACGCGAAGCAGGCGCTCGCGCCGGAGATGAAGGCCGCGATCGAGAAGGCGAAGTCTGCGGCGAAGTCAGCGCAGTCCGCCGCCGAGCGGAACGATCGTGCGGCCGCCGAGCAGTCGGCGAAGGACGCGCTCGACGCCGTGAACTCCGCGCGGGCGCAGCTCGAGGCGGCGAAGAGCGCCGAGGCGCGCGCCGTCCCGAAGGAAGTCGCGGCCGAGCAGGCGAAGATCGCGGAGGAAGCGCAGGCGCTCGCGAAGGCGCTCGAGAACGCCTCGCAGGCGAAGAGCGACGAGCAGGTCGCGAAGGCGGCGTCCGCCGAACGCGATGCCGCGAAGGAGTCGACGCGCGCCGCTGAAGAATCGAAGGCGGCGGACCCGTCCGGCGCGCCGGAGGCCCAGCAGAAAGCGCTCGACAAGATGAACGAAGCGCGCGCGGCGCTCGAGCAGCTCGCGAAGGCGGAGCAGGCCGAGCGCGATCAGCTCGCGGCGAAGCAGAACTACCTCGAAAGCCGCGCCCGTGATCTGAAGGAGATGCTCTCGCGCTGGAATCCCACCGAGCAATCGGAGCAGACCACCGCGCAGAGCTCACGCGAGCGCGCCGAGAACGCGCGCGAATCGATGTCGAAGTCGGCGGAGAAGATGCAGTCCGGGCAGCAGTCCGAATCGAAGGCCGACCAGCAGAGTGCGCTCGACGAACTCGCGAAGCTCCAGGACGAGCTCACGAAGCAGCGCGACGCGCAGCAGCAGAACGCGCAGAAGGCGGATCGAGAGAAGTTCCAGGACCTCGCGAACCGCCAGCAGGATCTCGAGAAGCGCGCGCGCGACCTGATGGATCGCCTGAAGAAAATGAAGGAGCGGAAGGACACCGGCGCGATGGACCAGGCGGCCGGGCGCATGAGCGAGGCGAAGCAGAAGCTCGACGAGGAGGACGGCGCGGAGGCGGTGCCGAAGCAGGAAGACGCCGAGAAGTACCTCGACAAGGCGAAGCAGGAACTCGAGCAGGAGGAGCAGCGGTACCAGAACCTCCGCCAGGAGGAGCTGCTGTTCCGCGTGAAGGACTCGCTGACGAAGTTGCGCGGCGATCAGGCCGACCTGCTCGCGAAGACCGGCGAGATCGAGCTCGAGCGCGCGCAGAAGGGCGGTCAGTTGTCCCGCGGTGCGCGCAGTCGCGTGAAGGACCTCTCGAACGCCGAGCGGGCGTTGAAGGCGCAGAACGACGAGGTCGCCGGCAAGATCAAGGATGACGGCGCGCAGGTGTTCTCGTTCCTGTTCGACCGCAACTCCGAAGACCTCGGGCGCGCGGCCGAGGCGCTCGGCGCGCGCCCGAATCTCACCGATGAATCGACGCAGTCGGTGCAGCGCGAAGTGATCGAGCGCTACGACCAGATGCTCGTCGCCATGAAGGACGAGATGGACCGGCGCCAGAAGGCCGCGCAGGACGCATCCGACGAGCAGAAGGGTCAGAACCAGCCGACCAAGCAGTCGCTGATCCCGAAGGTCGCGGAGCTGTTGATGGTGAAGCAGCTCGAGGAAAGCGCGATGCGGAAGGTCGACGCGTTCTCGCGCTCGCTCCCGGAGTCGGACCAGGACGGATCGGCGGAGCTCGACGCGGCGGCGCGTGATCGCCTGCAGCGGCTCGCGCACCAGCACTCTCGCATCACCGAGTTGTTCAAGCAGTTGGTCGATGCCGCGAACGGCGCTCCGCCGCAGCCCGCGGGCGACGACGCGAAGGAGAACGGCAAATGAAGATCCTCACCGCCAGCGTGCTCGTCCTCTCCGCGTTCGCGCTGTCCGGCGCGCGCGCCTCCGCGCAGGGCCTCGGTCCGTCCGAGGAGCAGAAGCGGCTCGAACTGGTCGAGAAGATCCGCAAGGACCTGGACGAGATCGACCGACTCCTGCTCGAAGCCGAGCGCGACAAGACGGGCAACGTGCGCGAGAAGATGGCGGCGGCGGCCAAGGAGATCGAGAAGCTCCTGGAGAGCGCGCAGAAGAGCCAGGCCTCGGTCTGCGAGAACATCGAAGAGCTGGTGCGAATGACGAAGTACCAGAAGAGCAGCTCGAGCAGCTCGGACGGCGACAGCCAATCGCAGAGCCAGGGCAAGGACGGCAAACCGCGCGAGCGCCAGAAGGACAAGGACGACGGCAAGCTCCTGCCGCAGCCGCAGCAGCCGGAAGGCGAGAAGCCGCAGGGCGGCGGCGACCAGAAGCCGCAGCCGAAGCCGCAGTCGAAGGGCGATCCGAAGGACGGCCAGCCCGACCACTCGCAGGGCGAACAGGAGAAAGCCGACCGCAACAAGCCGCCCGGAGAGAAGGGCAACTTTCAGCGCGACGACACGACCGGCCGCTGGGGCGTCCTCCCGCAGAAGGAAGCCGAGCTGCTGCAGAGCCTCTCGCAGCAGCAGTTCCCCGAGAAGTACCGGAAGCTCCTGAACGACTTCTACCGCCGCGCGAACCAGGTCGAGAAGAAGCAGTGAGCCGCATGCGGAGGATCACCTCCGCGGCAGGAGTCGTGCTCGTCGCCTCGATCGCCGCGTTCGCGAGCGGCGGAGTGCGCGACGACGACGGCGTCGGCGGCGCCGATCTCTCGTCGAGCGAGACGCAGCTCGCCGCGCGCATGGCGGCGAAGGGCCTCGAATACCTCTCGCATCAGCAGCTCGAGGATCGATCGTTCCGCGGCCAGAAGGGCGAGAACCTCGTCGAGGCGCCGCTCGCCGTCACCGCGCTCACGACGCTCGCGTTCATGGCCGGCGGCTCGACGATGGGGCGCGGCCCGTACGCGGAACAGGTGCGCTCCGGCATCGGCTACCTGCTCGACAACATGGTCGACACCCCGATGACGGTCACGGACAAGACCGGCACGCACGAGGTGACCGCGCGCTACTTCCTCGTGAACTCCGACAGCACCTCGCGCATGCACGGGCACGGCTACGCCACGCTCGCGCTCGCGCAGGCGTACGGCACTCTCGATCTCGACGAGACGTACGGCGAGCTCGCCGCCGAGAAGTCACGCGACGACCGCAAACGGATGCGGGCAGCGCTCGTCGACGCCGTGAAGCTGATCGAGCTGTCGCAGGGCGAGCAGGGCGGCTGGTACTACCAGCCGCACGACACCAATCACGAAGGCTCGGTCACGATCACGATGATCCAGGCGCTGCGCGCGGCGCGCGACGCCGGCATCGACGTGAACAAGAAGGTGATCGACGACGCGGTGAAGTACGTCCACGACTCGCAGAACCGCGAGGACGGCTCGTTCCGGTACCAGATCAACAGCCCGCAGACGAGTTACGCGCTGACCGCCGCGGCCATCGCGACGCTGAACGCGACCGGCGACTACGACAGCCAGGTCATCGACCTCGGCATCGACTACATGCGCCGCAAGGATCCGATCCTGAACCCCGATCGCTACGTCGAGGGTCGGCAGTTCACCTGGTACGCGCGCCTGTATGCGGCGCAGGCCTACTGGCAATACCGCGATCCGAAGGCGTGGCAGAGGTGGCGATCGCTGTTCCTCGCGCGCCTCGAGACCGAACAGGAGAACGACGGCGCGTTCCGGGACGACGACTACGGCCGCGTCTACGCGACGGCGGTCGCGTGCCTCGTGCTTCAGATTCCCTTCCAGTATCTGCCGATGTACCAGCGGTAGTTCGCGGCCGCCCCTTGCGTGTCCGCGGCCGGGATGACGAAATACCCGGCTCCCGATTCGGCGCCCCCGGAGTTCCTCATGCGTTCGTGTGTCGTGTTCGCGGCCGTCGTCGCGTCCGTGTTCTCGTCGGCCGGTGCGTGGGCGGCGCCGCAGGGTCAGGTTCCGCCGGCTCCGCAGGAGGAAGAAGACGACGACGTGGGCATCCAGTCGATCGCGCAGACGATCGACACCGCGACGACGGCGAAGGACCCCGAGCCGGGCGAGCGCGGGCGCGTCAGCGGCCGTCCGTCGGTGTTCGCGCTCTCGGCCAATCCGGATGACGCCGCCGCGCGCGGTCTGCCCGACGGGCTGGTCGAGCCGCGCTACGGCAAGATGCAGATCGGCGTCACCGGCCAGCTCGACTTCGTGGTCGCGCGCTCGAGCGCGGCGGCCCGGCAGCACGACGTCCTGTTCATCGACGTGAACGGCGATCACAAGTTCGACAACGACGGTCCGCCGACCCAAGGAGCGGTCACACGCGACGAGCGGCGCGGGCTGGACTACACCGAGTTCACTTCGATCACGCTGACGCTGCGTTACTCCGGCGGCGTCGAGCACCCGTTCACGTTCACGCTGTACCTCTGGCAGCAGTCCGGCAAGCCGCCGACGGAGATGTTCTGCGTGTCGCGTTCGTGGCGCGAGGTCGACCTCGTGGTCGAGGAGACCAAGTGCCGAATGTACGTCTACGACGAGAGCAACAGCGGCCTGTACCAGAAGGAGTCGCTGGTCTGGCGCCTCGAGCCGATCGACGCGGCGAAGGATGCGCCGCCGTGGTCCGAGCGTGAGTTCCTCGCCGCGACCGCGCCGTTCCGCATCAAGAACGTCCCGTACGTGCTCGAGAGCATCATTCCCGACGGCAGTCGCGTCGAGCTCTCCTCGCTGACCGACGCCGAGGCGATCACCGCCGAATTCGAAGCGCGTCCGTTCACGACGGAACCGACTCGCCCGAAGGCGACGGCTCCCATCGAGTGGGGGAACGATCTCGATTCCGCGCTCGAGCAGGCCCGCAAGGGCGCGAAGCGCGTGCTGCTGCTCGCGAACGTCGACTGGAACAAGGCCTCGCGCGACTTCGCCGAGCGGACGCTCACCGATGAAGAGGTGGTGCGGCGCGCGCGCGACTTCGTGTGCGTGCGGATCGACCTCGACCGCTCCGCCGATCTGCGGGATCGCTTCCAGATCGACGCGTCACCGACGGTCTTGTTCCTCGATCCGAACGGCGGGGTGCACGATCGCGTGGTGGGCTACCGTCCCGCGCGCGAGTTCTGCCAGGCGCTCGTCCGCAATCACTGACGTGCGAGCGCGGCGTTCATGCTGCCGCTGCGCAATCCCTCGACGTCGAGGCTGACCCACGTCCATCCGAGCCGCTTCATCTCGGCGGAGATCGCGTCGCCGTGCTCGGTGATCGCGCGCGCGAGGTCGGGCTTCGGCAATTCGATCCGCACGATGCCGCCGTGGTGGCGAACGCGGCACGCCGCGTAACCGAGGCCGTGCAGAAAGCGCTCGGCGTCCTGCAAGCGCTGCAGGAGCGCGGTATCGATCGCGATCCCGTAGGCGACGCGCGAGGAGAGGCAGGCCGACGCGGGCTTGTCCCACACGCGGATGCCGAGGGCGCGCGACAGGTCGCGGACGTCGTCCTTGCCGAGCCCGGCGTCGAGCAGCGGCGCCTTCACGTCGAACTCGGCGGCCGCGCGATGGCCGGGTCGGAATTCGCCCGCGTCGTCGCGGTTCGCGCCGAACGCGAGGTGCGTGAAACCGAGCTCGCGTACGATCGGCGCCAACGTGTCGAACAGCTCGTGCTTGCAGAAGTAGCAGCGGTCCGGCGCGTTCTTGCGATAGCGCGCGTCGGCGAGCTCCTCGGTGCGCACGAATCGGTGTCGCGCGCCGAACGCGCGCGCGAGGAGTTCGGAGTCCGCGCGATCGGTCTCCGGGAGGCTCTCGGACTCGGCCGTCACCGCGATGACGCGCTCGCCGTGCACGTCGACGCAGGCCTTGAGTAGGAGCGCCGAGTCGACGCCGCCGGAGAACGCGACCACGATCCCGCCGTCGAGCCGGTCGATCGCGGCGGCGAGCCGCGCGGCGCGCGGGTCGGTCGTGAGCTCGCGCAGGTCGCGGAGTTGGTCCGACTTCACGTCCCGATCCGTCCCGCGTGCGGGGACGACGGGCTTGCGTGCTCGCGCCGCGGGATGCGGCCGGCGCGAAACGCCGCGCGTCCCGCGATCGCCGCGTGGCGCATCGCGCCCGCCATCGCGACGGGGTCGCGCGCCTGCGCGATCGCCGTGTTCAGCAGGACGCCGCTCGCGCCCAGCTCGAACGCGATCGCCGTGTCCGACGCGGTGCCGACGCCGGCGTCGACGATGATCGGCACGCGCGCGGCCTCGATGATGCGCCGGACGTTGTGGGGGTTCAGGATCCCGAGGCCGGAGCCGATTCCCGACCCGAGCGGCATCACCGCCGCGGCGCCCGCCTGCTCGAGCCGCCGCGCGACGATCGGATCGTCCGACGTGTAGGCCATCACGGTGAACCCCTCCTTCACGAGCGCGACGGTCGCTTCGAGCGTCGCGATCGGGTCGGGGAGGAGCGTGTCGGGATCGGCGATCACCTCGAGCTTCACGAGCGGTGTGTCGAGCAGCTCGCGTCCGAGGCGCGCCGTGCGGAGAGCGTCGTCGATCGTGTAGCAGGCCGCCGTGTTCGGGAGGATCCGGATGCGCTTGCGGTCGATCCAGTCGAGGATCGTCTCCTTCGCGGAGAAGTCGACGCGTCGGATCGCGACCGTCACGCAGTCGACGCCCGCGGCCTCGTGCGCGCGCTTCATCGTGGCGAAATCGGGGTACTTGCCGGTCCCGACGATCAAGCGCGAGGCGAACGTGAATCCGCCGACCGCGAGCGGTGCGTCGTTTTCGATGTCGGTCATTGGGTTCAGCCGCCTCCGACGAGCGTGACGATCTCGACCCGGTCGCCGCCCGAAAGCCGCCGGTCCGCGTGGGCCGCGCGCGGCACGAGCGTGCGATTCACTTCGACGGCGACGAGCGGCGGCGCGAGCGCGAGCTCGGCGAGCAGCGCCGCCACCGTCGCGCCTTCCGCGACGACGCGCGGCTTGCCGTTCACTTCGAGTTCGATGGTCGGGGTCGACACGCGGGCCAATCTAGATCACCGATGACGATTCCGCACGGCCCGCGATCGAGCGGCGGTCGCTCACTCGGCGCGGAGCGGTGCGAAGCGCGGGTCGGCCGCGAGCGACGCGAAGTCGCGGTCGGCGCGGATGCGGGCGCGCTCGATCGTGCGGCGCTCCGGCGTGAGGGCGTTCCACGCGAGGTGGGTCCCGAGCAGGACGATGGCGCGGTCCGCGTCGCCGAGCCGGGCGGCGAGGCGCGCGAGCCCGAACAGGCAGTCGGCTCGCGGCGGCGTTTGCGCGAGGATCCGCGCGCCGCGCGTTCGCCCGCTCGCCGCGGCGGCGCCCGCGTCGCCGGCGCCCCCGACCGCGAACGCGGCGTCGGCAATCAGCGCCGCGTCGGACCGCGGGTCGGCCCGCGTCGCGAGCCGCGCCGAGGAGCGAGCGGCTTCGTCGTTCCCGCGGCGCCGGAGCACCTCGGAGCGGACCAGCAGCGCGCGCGCCCGCTCGGCGCCGAGCGGATGCGGGAACGGCGGAGTGCCCGGCGGGAAACGCGACGCCATCTCCTCGACGTCGGAATCGCGCCATTGCGTGTCGAGCTCGTCGAACAGCCGCACCGCCGCATCGCTCGCGGCATCCGCGGCGTCCAGATCACCGAGCGCGAGATCGATCCTCCCGGTCGCGCAGGTCGCCTCCGCGAGCATCCACCGATTGTTGAAGAAGTCGGCGTCCGCGAGCGCCGCGGTGATCCGCCGGGCCGCGTCCCGCGCGTCGTCCAGCGCTCCCCGCTGCTCGAGCGCGAGCATCCGCCGCAGCGGAGCCCACGACTTGATGCGCTCGGACTCGCCCCGGACGCGCTCCGGCGGACGCGGCAGGCCGAGCGTGGTGCCCGCTTCGGCGTCCGCGAGCACGGCCTCGACCATCGCGAAGAAACGGGCGGGAAGGTCGGATTCGCCGCGGCGGCGCAACGCGTCGAGGACGATGTACGGGCCGAACGAGCCGTCGAACGCCGCGTCGAACATCGCGACCGATCGATCGGCGGGCGCGACGCCGATCGCCGCGCGGCACTCGCGTCGCGCTCGTTCCTCGTCGCCGCGGCGCAGCGCGAACAGCGCGAGCATGCAGCGCAATCGCGCCGTCGCGATCGCGGCATCGCGCGCCCGGGACGGCGGCCGCTCGCAGCGCGCCAACGCGAGCCGCGCGGCGATCTCGGCGTCCGCGTGCCGGTCCGCCAGCTCGAGCAGGACGATGCGCGCGAGTCGCATCGAATGAACGTCGATCGGAGTCGTCGAGCCGGCGGCGTCCGGCGCGTCGTCGTGCCGAGCGAGCCAATCGTCGACGAGCCGGAGCCCGGCCGCCGGATCGTTCTCGTACACGCCCCGGTCGGTCGCCGCGTGGAAGAGGAGCATCGCTTCGTCCGGCGCGACGGCGCGCGCGGTCGCGAGCAGCGCTTCGACGTCCGCCGTGCGGGCGAGGCCGAGCAGGCGATCGTGCGCCTCCTCGATCGCGTCCGCGGCGGCCGTCCGCAGTTCGGGGGCGCCGTGGGCGAGCAGCGCGGACAGCGCCGACCACGCGGCCGGCGAGACCGCGACGCGGCCCAACTGCTCGATCGCCGGGCGCCGATCGCCGATCCGCTCGGGCGGTGCGGCGAGCTGCGCGAGAAGGGCCGCTTCGGCGGCCGGGGGGCAGAGGCGTGCCGCGAGGTCGGCCGCGAGCGCGCGGAACTCCGGTTCGGGACGGCGGGACAGCGCGTCGACGATCGCCACGGCCCCCGCCGCGAGGTCGCGCGGCGTCTTCTCGATCACGGCGCGGACGTCGGACGCGGGCGCGGCGGCCGCCCAGGCGCAGGTCTCCGCCAGCGGATCGACGGCGGACGGATCGGCGGCGCTGTCCTCGATCGCGGCGATGGCTCGGACCCGCGCGCGGATCGCGTCGTCGCCCCGTCCCGGATCCCCGGCGCCGGCCGATCGCCCGCCGAAGAGGATCATCGCCGACAGCGCCGCGGCCGCAGCGGCGCGGCCAAAAACCCCTTTGCAATCAACCACTGCGACCGTTACTTTCACGCGTTCGACTTCCCTGGTCGCCACTCGAGAAAGCGGCTGTGAAAGTGGGCCGTGCCCACTTTTTCTGTTTCGGGAGGGCGCGTCGCGGCAAGTGGACTCCCGGACTTGCCGCGCGCTCCGCGCGGCCGGGGGGGCGAACGACGAGCTCGACGACCTCGAGAGGGTGAGGCCAGAATGAACGGCCAGGAACTGATCCGCCTCATCGACGCGATTCACCGCGACAAGGATATCGACAAGGAAGTCCTGTTCGAGGCGATCGAGACGGCGCTTTTGACCGCGGTGCGCAAGCGCTACGGCGAGCTGCCGGAACTCGCGATCGAGATCGACCGCCACACGGGTGAGATCATCCCCTGGAACGGCGACGTCGAGGCCACCGACATCGACCTGAACGAGCTCGGCCGCATCGCCGCGCAGACCGCGAAGCAGGTCATCATCCAGCGCATCCGCGACGCCGAGCGCGACGTCATCTATGGCGATTACGAGCACAAGGTGAACAACATCGTCACCGGCTCCGTGTCGCGCATCGAGGCGGGCAACGTGATCGTGAACCTCGGCAAGGCCGAGGGGATCATCCCGAAGCACGAGAAAGTGCGGAGCGAGAACTACAACCCGGGCGATCGCGTCAAAGCGATCATCTACGACGTGAAGAAGGTCGGCCCGAAGGTGAAGATCATGCTGTCGCGCTCGGATCCGGAGCTCGTGAAGAAGCTCTTCGAGATCGAAGTCCCCGAGATCGCGGAGCACGTCATCGAGATCCGCGGCATCGCCCGGGAGCCGGGCTTCCGCACCAAGATCGCCGTGCATTCGAACGACTCGCGCGTCGACTGCATCGGCGCCTGCGTCGGCATCCGCGGCACGCGCATCAAGTCGATCACCGACGAGCTGAACGGCGAGAAGATCGACATCATCCG
>CAZBOK010000024.1:0-20954 GCA_964493525.1 uncultured Phycisphaeraceae bacterium
GAGGCGTTCGACACGGACGACTCGCGGGTGTGAGGCGATGTCGGATCGGGACCGGATCGGATCGACGAGCGCGCCGAATCTACTCGCCGGCGCCGCGCTCCGCGAGCACGGGGGGGCGCGTGTAGCATGCGCCCGATCGGAGTTCACGATGATCCGCGAGTACGAGCTGTCCTGCCCGAACTGCAAAGGCTTCATCCTCATCGATCTCGAGTCCGGCGAGATCCTCGGCCACGGCACGCGCGAGCAGGGCGAGGCGAAGAAGAACGCGACGATGCCGAAAGCGCTCGACGACGTGCTCGGTCGCATCCGCGCGCGCGAGGCCGCCGGCGACGACACGTTCTCGAACGCGGTGAAGAGCGTGAAGGACTCGAAGAAGAAGCTCGATCAGGCGTTCGAGCAGGCCAAGGAGAAGGCGAAGAAGAAGCCCGACGAAAAGCCGCACAACCCCTTCGACTTCTCCTGAAGCCCGCAGCGCGACTCCCCGATCAGGCGAACAAGAACCCGCTCGACGCTCCCGGCTCCACCTTCGTGATCCGGTCCAGGCGGAACACGCGGACCATCCCTTCCTCCGCGCAGAACGCCTCGAGGAAACCGTCGTTCTCCCACTCGTAGGCGAGCCGCGGCTGCACGATCCGCGCGACGAGCTTGCCCCCGCCGACGTCGTGCGTGAGCTTCACCTTGGTCGGTTTTCGGCACGCGCTCTCGAGCAACGCGAGCGCCGGCGGGAACCGCGCCGGCTTCACGCGGTGATCCACGAGCGTCGTCAGCGCGCCGTGGTGCTCGATCAACTGCGTGAGCGGCTTCGTCGGGCCGCCGATCGCGTCGGTCGCGCGCTCGATGAGGTGACGCACGAGCTCGGCGTCCGCGAGCGCGCGGTGGCGCGCGTCCTGCGGCGGGAGGCCGAGCACTTCGATCAACGCGTCGAGCGAGTGCGAGCGCCCGGGGAACAGCCGGCGCGACAGCTTCAGCGTGTCGAACAGCGGCAGCGGCGGCGGCTCGATGCGGTTGCGCGCGATCTCCTGCCCGATGATGCCGGCGTCGAACGGCGCGTTGTGCGCGACGAGCAGCGCGTCCTGCGCGAACGCGAAGAACTCCGCGAGCGCACGCGCCGCGTTCGGCTGGCCGCGAACCATCGCGTCGGTGATCTGGTTGATCTCCTGCGCCTCGGGCGGGATCGGCTGCTCCGGATCGACGAGCGTCTGGAACGTGTCGTTCGCGCCGGGCGGGACGCCGATGCGGAAGCGGATGCCGGCGATCTCGACCAGGCGAGTCCCCGGGCCGGTGCCGGTGGTCTCGGTGTCGAAGGCGACGAAGGACACGTCGGCGAGCGATCGCTTCGAATCGAGCATGGCGCGGGAAACTACCGGCGCTCCGAAGCCGTGTCACTTCAGATCGCGATACTCCGGGATCGTCGACGGATCGATGTCGAGCTGCGCGAGCAGCACGAGCACGCCGCGCGCGAGGATCGCATCGTGCGCCGGGTCGTCGCTCGGCGCCGACTCGCCCGCGACGCGCACGTCGGGCTGGAGTCCACGACCCATGAGGTCCACGCCGTCGGTGAAGCGGAACGCCGATGTGGAGAGCACGAGGCCGCCGACCCAGCCCCTGCCGGTCACGAGGCGTTTCTCCGCGGCGAGATCGACGTTCTCGGTCAGCAGCGGCAGTCCGCGCGTGCCCGCGCCGACGATGAGCGATGCGGTCGCCGCGCGACGCAGCGCGCCCGCGACCAACTCGGCCGCGCCGGCCGTCGTCCCGTCGACCAGCGTCACGATCGGGATCTCGAGGTCGACGTCGCCGCTCCCCGCGAGGATCGGTTCGGGACTCGTCGTCAGCGTCGGACCGCTCCGCTCGCCGACGCGCGTGTCGCGGCGGAGCGCTCCGGCGATGAGTGCGCGCGCGAACTGGAGATCACCGCCGGCGAGGCCGCGGAGGTCGAGCAGCGCACCGCGGCTTCCGCGCCGGCGCAGCGCGGTCGCCGCGTTGGTCGCCGATGCCAGGCTCGTCTTCTCCGGATGCACCAGCACGAGGTCGCCGGGCAGCTTCCGGACGTCGACCGCCGCGAAGCCCTCGGTGAGCCCCTCCGACATCGACTTCACCCATTCGGCTCCGGTCGCCACGCGTGCGAACGGATCGCCGAGCGCCCGGACGAGGCCGCGGGCGCCCGACGCGACCAGCGCGCTCCAATCGTCCTCGGTCACGCGATCGAGCGCCGGCCCCAGCACGTGCATCAGCTCGCGGGTGTCGTCGTCGGTAAACGTTTCGAGCCTGCCCGCGAGCCGCACGCGGACGACGTCGGGCAGATCCTCGATCGATTCGAGCGCGTCCTTCATCGCGTGCGCGGCGCCCGGGAGGAGCAGCTTCCCGTGCGCCGAGGTGCGGTCGTAGCTCTCGTCCTCGATCGCCTTCTTGAGGCGCGACAACCAGCGCCGGCCCGACTCCCGCTCGTCCGAGGGCACGCCGCGCGTCTCGTGATCGTCCAGGTGCGCGAGCAGCGGCGCGAACACCCACGCCGGTCCCGCGAGGACCATCGCGGCGAGCAGCAGGCGTCGGATCAGCGAGTTCGGTGTCATGGGGACGACTTCAGGCGCGGCCCCGGATCGGCCGACGAGACAGCGCCACCCTGGAGTCGTTCGCAAAGCGTACTTCGCTACACTGCCCGGTTCCTTTCGGATCCCGAACACACGTGTCCGTCCGCTCCGTCTTCCTGCTGCCCGCGATCATCGTGCGCCACCGCGAACTGCTGTGGTCGTTCGTCCGTCGTGATCTGAAGGCGCGCTACGAAGGCTCGCTGCTCGGCCGGCTCTGGCCGATCCTGAACCCGCTGATCCTCTTCGCGGTGTACTACTTCGTCTTCGTGCAGGTCCTGAAGCAGAAGTGGGAGTCGATGGGGCGGACCGCGATCGGCAGCGATGCGTTCGCCGCGCTCTACATCGTCTCGGGGATCCTGCCGTGGACCGCGTTCTCGGAGTCGGTGCTGCGCTGCAGCGGCGTCGTGCTCGAGAACGGCAACCTCGTCAAGAAGATCGCGTTCCCTTCGCAGCTCCTGCCGGTCTACGCGGTCGTCGTGAACCTCGTGTACTTCCTGATCGGGCTCAGCCTGTTCCTGATCCTGCGCACGATCTTCTTCGGGCCTCCCGGCTGGAACTGCCTCGCGCTCCTGCTCGTGATTCCCCTGCAGCTCGTGTTCACCTCCGGGCTCGGCCTGTTCCTCGGCGCGCTGACCATCTTCATCCGCGACACGTCGCAGATCCTCGGGCTCGTCCTGCAGCTCTGGTTCTTCACGACGCCGATCGTGTACCTGTCGACGCTCATCCACGACACGATGCCCGCGCTCGCGTCGCTGATGCGCTCGAACCCGATGTTCCACCTGATGGAGATGTATCGCGCCTGCCTCGTCTATGACGACGGGCCGTTCCCGTGGGATTCCGCGGCGATCTTCACCGCGATGGCGATCGGGGTGTTCCTGCCCGGCTACGCATTCTTCCTCGCGACGAAGGATCGCTTCGCCGATGAGCTCTGAGAACGGCGCCGCACAGAAAGACGGAGCCCCCGCCGTCACCGTGCGCGGACTCGGCAAGCGGTACAAGGTCTACGCGTCGCCGTTCGCGCGCATCCGCGAAGGGCTGACGTTCGGGAAGAAGCGCTTCCACAAAGAGGTCTGGGCGCTGCGCGGCGTCGACTTCGACGTGCCGAAGGGCAGCGCGCTCGGGATCATCGGCAGCAACGGCGCCGGCAAGTCGACGCTCCTCAAGATCCTCGCCGGGACGACGGTGGCGACCACCGGCGCGTTCACGATCGACGGCAAGGTCGCGTCGCTCCTCGAGCTCGGCACCGGCTTCCACACCGAGTTCACCGGCCGCGACAACATCTTCCTGAACGCGTCGGTGATGGGCTTCTCGCGCAAGGACACGCAGTCGCGCCTCGCCGACATCATCGAGTTCACCGAGCTCGGCCACTTCATCGAGCAGCCGGTGCGCACCTACTCGTCCGGCATGGTGATGCGTCTCGCGTTCTCCGTCGCGACGGCGATCGACCCCGAGGTGCTGATCATCGACGAGATCCTCGCGGTGGGGGATCTGCACTTCCAGAAGAAGTGCATCGACCGCATCTTCGACTTCCGGAAGCGCGGCAAGACGATCATCTTCTGCTCGCACTCCCTCTATGACGTGCGCCAGGTCTGCGACGAAGTGCTGTGGATCAAGGACGGGAAGATCGAGAAGCGCGGCGCCCCGCTCGACGTCACCAGCGAGTACGCGAACTACGAGCGCAGCCTGATCCACGAGCCCGCGGTCGTGATGGGCGGCGTCGCTCTGTCCGACGAGCGCGACCCGCCGAAGCTCGAAAAGGTCACGCTGGTCGACGACAAGGATCAGCCGGTCAAGCTGGTCGACACCGGCGCGCGCCTCACGATGAAGCTCGAGTATCGCGTGCCGAAGACGTGGAACAAGCCGTTGAACGCCGGGTTCGCGATCTTCCGCTCGGACAACGTGCTGATCGCGGCCGCATCGTCGGGCCACGACGGGGTCGAGGTTCCGCGCAAGCCGGGCGGCCATCACTTGGTGAAGATCGCGATCCCGCGCCTCGACCTGCTCGACGGTGAGTTCACCGTCATCGGCTACCTCTACGACGAGAACTGCCTGCACATCTACGACCACCGGATGAACGAACTCCCGATGGTCGTGCGCCCGCACGAAGGCCACGTCGGCGTCCTCTCGCTGAACCACAGCTGGGAATTCCGGGACCTCGCGTGACGTGAAGCACGACGTCGCGGCGGTCCTGGTGAACTTCAACTCCGGCCGCCTGTGCCGCTCGGCCGTGGCGTCGCTCCAGGCGCAGGAGTTCACCGGCCGCGACGGGAAGCGCGGTTCGCTGCAGATCATCGTGGTCGACAACGCATCGCCGATCGACCAGCACGCGGAGCTCGAGCCGTTGAAAGCGCTCGGCTGCACCGTGATCTACCACGATCAGAACGCCGGCTACGGCGCGGGCATGAACCTCGGCATGCGCTTCGTCGACGCCGAGTTCGTGCTGATCGCGAACCCCGACATCCTCGTGCTCGACGGCGCGCTCGCCGCGTTGGTCGGCGCGCTGCGCGAGGACGACACGCTCGGCGCGGTCGGCCCGCGCGGCTACCTCGACCCCGACCTCTTCATCTGCCTGCCGCCGAACGATCTCCCCTCGCTCGCGCTGCACGCCGCCGAGTCGCTCGGCCGCCGCCACGGCTACTTCGCGCGCACCGCGTCGCACGCGCGCTCGCGACGCTTCCGCGACGCGTGGCTTGCGTCGCGGCCGCGGCGCATGGACATGATCTCCGGCTTCGCGATGCTCCTGCGCAGCGAGCTGGCGCGCCGCCTCGGGCCGTTCGACCCGCGCTTCCCGTTCTACTTCGAGGATGCCGACCTCTGCCGCCGCGTGCGACGCGCGGGCCTCGGCCTCGCGCTCGTGCCGGCGGCGCGCATGATTCACTTCTTCGATCAGAGCGCGCGCTCGGTCCGGCAGTCGGTGACCGAGCGGTACCACTTGTCGCGCGCGTTCTACTACCGCAAGCACTACGGCCCGCTCGGCTCCCGCTTGTTCCGTGCGCTCGAGAAATACGCCGGCGGCGGGCGTCCCGGTTCCGAAGGATGGCGCTTCGTCGCGATCGACGAGCTCGGCGAGCACGCGGACGTGCCGCTCATCGACGTGCCGGCGTCGCCGAGCGGCGCCGACGCCGAGTGGCTGATGGAGATCGCGACCGACCCGGCGTTCTTGTTCTGCGGCGGTCACCCCGGTCGCGGCCCGCAGGTCGTCATCGCGCCGCGCGCGTGGAACGCGCTCGAGGCGACGCGCTGGTACGTGCGCGTCATCGATCCGCGGACCCTCGCGATCCGCCGCGCCGTCACGTTCACCAAGACGCGCCCTGCGACCGGGCCGGTGAGCTTCGACGAGTTCCGGGCGATCGGCGCGTCGCGATGAGCGAGCGTCCCGTCGTGTCGGTCGTCGTCGTCTCGTGGAACACGCGCGACCTCCTCGTGAGCTGCCTGCGCACGCTGCGCGCGGCCGAGCGCTCGCCGTCGTTCGAGGTGATCGTCGTCGACAACGCGTCGTCCGACGACAGCGTCGCCGCCGTGCGCCGCGAGTTCCCCGAAGTGATCCTGATCGAGACCGGCGCCAACCTCGGCTACGCGGCGGGGAACAACGTCGGCATCGAGGCCGCGCGGGGCGAATACGTGTTCCTGCTGAACAGTGACACGGAAGTGAAGCCGGACGCGATCGCGAAGCTCGCGCGGTTCCTCGCGACGCATCCCGACCACGCGGCCGCGAGCGCGAAGCTCCTGAACCTCGACGGGTCGCTGCAGCGCGCCTGCATGAACTTCCCGACGCGGCTCACCGCCGTCGCGTTCGACACCTGGTTCGGGAAGCGCTGGTTGAAGCGCGAGGTCGACCGGTACTTCGCGCGCGAGTTCGACCACCTGCACTCCGCCGACGTGGCGCAACCGCCGGCCGCCGCGCTGATGATCCGCAAGGAAGTGCTCGACCGGTTCGGCGCCTTCGACGAAGACCTCTTCCTGTTCTTCAACGACGTCGAACTGTGCCGGCGGCTGTCACGGCTCGGATACCGCATCCGCTTCGTCGCCGACGCGGAGATCGTGCACCTCGGGGGCGGCTCGACGCGGCTGTATCAGGACTTCGCGCTCGAATGGCACCGGAACCGCGCGCGCTACTACCTCCGTGAGTTCGGCCCGACGGGGTTCCTGCTCGCCAAGGCGATGACCGCGTGGCGCGCGCTCGAGGAGTGGTGGAGGACCGCGCGCAAGATGCACGACCCCGGCGAGCGACGCGCGACGACCGCGGCGATCAAGAACGTCGTGTGGCAGGTGTGGGCCGACTCCGGCTTCGACGACCCGCGCGTCGCGTCGCGCGCCGCCGCGCGTCTCCGGGATGTCAGGGGAACGCGATCTCGCGGCTGCTTGCCGGGGGAATGACGACCACCGAGAAGTCGACGTCGAGCGCGACGCCGGACAACGGCTCGAACCCGAATCGGTAGCGACCTGCGTGTCGCGCGACGAACGCGACGCCGGTCCCAAATCCGCCGCCGACCGTGAAATCTCCAGTTCCGTCGAACGTGCGCGGCTGCGACGAGCCGGGCGGGAACCGCTTCGCCGCGCCATTCGCTCGGCCCCGCATCGCTCGCGATCCCGACGATCTGGAACGCGACGCCGCTCCCCGTGAGGATCGCGACCTTGCGGCGCACCCGATCGCCGGCGGCGAGCGGCCGTCCCAGGATCTCCACGTTCGCGGACTTCTTCGGCATCACCGCGGTCGTCGGCATCGTGAACTCGCCGTGCGTTCCGGCGCGCCTCCGAACGCGCAGCCGATGGGGGCCGTCCTTGACGATGCGAATCTCGCGCTCGTCGCCGTCCTCGAGGTCGAACTCCGCGGCGGTTCCGCCGCTCGCCGCGATCAGCCGGACCTCGACCTCGGAACCCGGCGTCCCGCAGTCGAAGGCGACGTTCGCGTCGCCGTCGATCATCCCCGGGTCCGCGGACGCGAACAGCGCGCGCGTCCCGCCGCCGTCGAGCGCCGGCTCGGCGAGCGCGGACTTGTCGGAGCGGCGCGACACGAGCCGGAACTTGCGCGTCGACGTGTCGGCGACGAACACCCCCGCGTTGTCGCCGAGCTTCTTCGAGAACTCCGGGCTCGCGCTCACGAACGCGATGAAGCGACCGCTCCCGGAGACGACCGGCGAGTCCGAATCGGCGCTGCCCTCCGTCCCGTCCGGTTTCACGCTGACGCGCTCGATCACCGGTTCGGGTTCGACCACGAACACGTCGCGCTTGCCGTTCGTGTCGTCCGCAACGAGGTTCGTCGCGCGGCTCGCGAACACGAGCTCGGCGCCGTTGCGGCTCAGTGACGGGGAGTCCGCCGGCCGGCGGCTGTCCCCGGCCGCGGGCGAACCGCCCAGTCCGAAGCTGACCAGTTCGACCTGCGAAGTCTGCGCGGCACGGAGCGACGTGAGGAGCACGGCGAGAGCGACGGACGGGAGCGATCGGGAGCGCATCGGGTTCTCCAACGAGTGACGCTTCCCAGAACCGGAAGCGCGCCGCGGACCCGACGCACGAAATCCGCGCGTCACTCGAGCGGGACCACCGCGCCGCTCTCCGGCAGCTCGACGGATCCCGCGACATCGACGCGGACGTCGACGCCCGCGTCGGAGGCGATCTTCACGCGGTGGCGGCCGAGCTGGCGCACCGGGATCTCGATCGTGAACGAGTCGACCGGGACCGTCGCGCTGAAGTCGACGTCGGCGTCGATGGCGATCGCGGCCAGACCGTCGGGGCGCCCGATCTGCAGCCGGCCGATCCAGTTGCCGAGCTGCTCGGGCGTGATCGCGCCGGCGATGCGGAACCGCGAGCCGGGGAGGAGCAGCACCTTCCGCTGGAACGATTCGCCGGCGTCGAGGCGGTCGTCGTCCTCGAAGTCGCGCGCCGCCTTCGGCAGGTCGAGGATCGTCGCGATGCGGAACGCGCCGTCGCCGCCGTCCTTGTGCTGGAAGCGCAGGCGGAACAGGCCGGTCTTCGAGATCTTCAGCGTGTCGTCGTCGTCGTTCTCGAGCGTGATCTTCTTCTCCGAGTGTCCGTTCGGCGCGATCAGGCGGACTTCGATCTCGGTGTCGTCGGGCGCCTGCTCGAGCACGAGCGTGAGCTTCATTCCCTTCACCGCGTCGAACGAGACCTCGCGCGCCGTGTCGAGGTCGCCGGTGTCGCCGGTGAGGACATCGCCCGCCGCGATGAACGGCGCGCGCTCGGCGAACACGTCGGACGCGCCATTGGCGTCGTTCTTCACGATGCCCGGGTCGGCGCTCGCGAACGCGACGCTGGTCCCGCCGAAGTCGAGCGACGGGAAGAACGCGGACGAGACGAGCGAGGCCTGGTCGCGCCGACGCGAGGCCGCGCGGACGTTGCCGGTCGCCGTGTCCACGACCAACGCGGCTTGCGTGGATCCGCCGGCGCCGAGTTCCGGGCTGGCGGTGACGAACGCGACGAAGCGGCCGTTGCCCGAGATCGCCGGGATGTCGGAGTCGCGGCTGCCCTGCGTGCCGTCGGTGAGCACGCTCACGCGGGTGATCGTGTCGGCGTGCCGGAACAGGAAGACGTCGCGGCGGCCGTTCGTGTCGCCCGGGACGAGGTTGGTCGCGTCGCTCGCGAACGCGATGAGCCGGCCGTTCGACGAGATGCTCGGGCGGAAGGTGCGACCGTTCGGCTGGTCGAGTTCGTCGATCGACGTCAGCCGCTTCGTCAGGCCGAAGTTGCTGAAGGAACGGTCGTGCAGGAAGACGTCGGTCACGCCGTTCGTGTCGCCCGGCTCGAGGTTGGTCGCGTCGCTCTCGTACGCGAGGATCTCGCCGTCGAAGTCGAGCGTCGGGTTGGACGAGTCGTCGTTGCCGATCACGCCGGTCGACGAGCGGCTCTCGAGCGTCACGTGCCCGGTGTCCGCGTCGAAGCGGAACACGTCGCGCGCGGAGTTGGTGTCGCCGGCGACGAGGTTGTTGGCCGAGGTGTCGAAGGCGACGATGCGGCCGTTGCCGGAGATCGCCACGTTGAAGCACGAGCTCGTCGCGGGCGCGCCGCTCGCGGACGCGCTGACGAGGGTCGTCACTCCGGTCTGCCGATCGCGCAGGTAGACCTGCGTGACCTGCGTCGAGATCGCGGGGCTCACGAGGTTGGTCGCGGCGCTCGCGAACGCGACGAAGCGTCCGTCGGCGGAGATGACCGCGCCGAGCGATTCGTCGTTCGCGGCGCCGCCGCTCGCGGAGCGGCTGATCAGCTCGACTTCGCCCGTCGCGAGGTCGGTGACGAAGACGTCGGAGCCGATCCCCGAGCCCGGGACGAGGTCTTCGGCGATGCTGTCGAACGCGACGAATCGGCTGTTGCCGGAAATCGAGGGATTGCGGCTGTTGCCGGAGCCGGGGATGCCGGCGGGATTCGCGCTCGCGAGCCGGATGCCTGCCGCGTTCGCGGCGCAAAGCGGGGCGGCGAACACGAGCGTCAGCGTGGCGAGGACGGTGGGGAGCGTTCGGGTGGCGTTCATCGGGGCCTCCGGCTTCTGCGACCGGGGGTTCGAGGCGACGGCGCCGCAGACCGCCGACAGGGAAAAGTCGGGAAATCGCGTGCCCTATGATCCGCCCCGATGGAATCGCGACTCGGGCTCGACATCCTGCCCCAGCCGACCGAGACGACGTGCGGGCCGACCTGCCTGCACGCCGTCTACCGCTACTTCGGCGACGACGTCGACCTCGCGAGCGTGATCCGCGAAGTGCCGGCCCTCGCGACCGGCGGGACGCTCGCCGTGAACCTCGGCTGCCACGCGCTCGCGCGCGGGTACGAGGCGCGGATCTACACCTACGACCTGCAGGTCTTCGACCCGACCTGGTTCGTCGGCCTCGACGTCGACCTCGCGGCGAAGCTGCGCGAGCAGGCGAGCCACAAGCGCGGCGCACGACTCGAAGCGGCGACGGCCGCCTACCTCGACTTCCTCGCGCGCGGCGGGGAGATCCGCCTCGAGGACCTGACGCCCGCGTTGATCCGCAAGCACCTGAAGCGCGGCCTGCCGATCCTGACCGGCCTCTCCGCGACCTACCTCTATCGCGCGATGCGCGAGTTCGGACCGAACGACGTCGAGGACGACGTGCGCGGCGAGCCCGCGGGGCACTTCGTCGTCCTGTGCGGCTACGACCGTGAGTCGCGCGGCGTGCTGATCGCGGATCCCGTGAACCCGAACCCGCTGTTCCCCGGGCGCTCCTACATGGTGAACGTCGATCGCCTGATCGGCGCGATCCTGCTCGGCGTCCTGACCTACGACGCGGTGTTCCTCGTCGTGCGCCCGCGCGCGCGACGCGACGCGCCGCCGGCGACTGGAGACTGAATGCGCGCGCTGATCGTCGTGAACGACCGGGACGACTGGCCTTTGGAGATTCCGGAGGTCGAGATCGCGACGGCGCGCGAGTACATCACCGACGTCCGCTTCGACGAGGACGCGAAGGTGCAGGTGATCAACCTGTGCCGCTCGCATCGGTATCAGAAGCACGGGTACTACGTGTCGCTGCTCGCCGAGGCACGCGGGCACCGGCCGCTCCCGTCGATCGGCACGATCCAGGACCTGAAGTCGAGCACGCTCGTGCACCTCGCGAACGAAGAACTCGACGACGTGATCCAGGCCAGTCTCGCGCAGGAGCCCGGGCCGACGTTCAAACTGCGCATCGCGTTCGGCCGCGCGTTCGTGCCGGCGCACGAGCGGCTCGCGACGTCGCTGTGGAAGCGCTTCCAGACGCCGCTCCTCCTCGCGGAGTTCGAGAAGAACGAGAAGTCCGGCAAGTGGGAGCTGGAGGATGTCGAGCCGCTCGCGCCGAACGACCTCGCTCCCGAGGAGCGCACGCCCGCCGGCGAGTTCGCGCGCGAGTACGTCGCCGGCGCGCGCCGCCCGCAGCCCGCGCGCGCGGAGACGGGCTACGAGCTCGCGATCCTGTGGGATCCGCACGAGGTCGACACGCCGTCGAACGAGCGCGCGATCAAGCGCTTCCTGCGCGCCGCGCAGCAGGTCGGGCTGCACGCGGAGGTCGTCGACGCCGACGACTATGCGCGCATCGCCGAGTTCGACGCGCTCTTCATCCGCGAGACGACCAAGGTGAACGACCGCAGCTACCGGTTCGCGCGGCGCGCGAAGGCCGAAGGTCTCGTCGTCATCGACGACCCGGACTCGATCCTGCGCTGCTCGAACAAGGTGTTCCTCGCCGAGCTGCTCGACGTGCAGGACATCCCCGCGCCGAAGACGATGATCGTCCACCGCGGCAACGTCGGCGAGATCGAGACGACGCTCGGTCTGCCGTGCGTGCTGAAGCAGCCGGACTCCGCGTTCTCGCTCGGCGTGAAGAAGGCCGAGACGCGCGCGGAGCTGGACGAGCTGGTCGACCGGCTGCTCGAGAAGTCCGACCTCGTCGTCGCGCAGGAGTTCTTGCCGACCGAGTTCGACTGGCGCATCGGCATCTTCGACCGCCAGCCGATCTACGCGGCGAAGTATTTCATGGCGCGGCGCCACTGGCAGATCGTGCGGCGCGACAAGAACGGCGACGAGGAGCAGCGCACGTTCGGGAAGGCGGAGGTGCTGCCGGTCGAGATGGCTCCGACCAAGGTGGTGAAGGCCGCGCTGAAGGCGGCGAACGCGATCGGCGACGGACTGTATGGCGTCGACCTCAAGCAGGTCGGCGACAAGGTCTACGTGATCGAGGTGAACGACAACCCGAACATCGACGCCGGCGTCGAGGACCAGGTGCTGAAGGACGAGCTGTACCTGATGATCATGCGCGTGTTCCGCCGGCGCATCGAGCACGAGAAGAAGGGCGGGTCGTCGTGAGCGGGAAGGACGGCGCGCTGCACCTCTTCGAGGCGTTCGGCATCGAGCTCGAATACATGATCGTGCGGCGCGACACGCTCGCCGCGCTGCCGGTGTCCGATCGACTGATCCACTCCGTCGTGGGGGAGTTCGCGTCCGACGTCGAGGACGGGCCGATCGCGTGGTCGAACGAGCTCGTGCTGCACGTGATCGAGCTGAAGACGAACGGCCCGACGCCGACGCTGTCCGGGCTCTTCTCGCGCGTCCTCGCCGAGGTGCATCGGATCAACGCGCTGCTCGAGCCGTTCGGCGGCGCGCTGCTCCCGGGCGCCGCGCACCCGACGTTTCACCCCGCGACCGAGACGCGCCTGTGGCCGCACGACGCGGGCCCGGTGTACGCGGCGTACGACCGCATCTTCGACTGTCGCGGCCACGGCTGGTCGAACCTGCAGGCGATGCACCTGAACCTGCCGTTCTGCGGCGACGCGGAGTTCGGACGACTGCACGCCGCGATCCGCGCCGTGCTGCCGCTCCTGCCCGGGCTCGCCGCGGCGTCGCCCGTCATCGACGGACGCGCGACCGGGCTCCTCGACACGCGGCTCGACGTGTACCGCAAGAACCAGGCGCGCATCCCGTCGATCGCCGGCCGCATCGTGCCGGAGCCGGTGTGGACCGAGGCGGAGTACCGCGAGCGGATCCTCGCGCGGACCTACGCGGACGTCGCGCCGCTCGATCCGGAAGGCGTCCTGCAGCACGAGTTCCTGAACTCACGCGGCGCGATCGCGCGGTTCGAGCGCGACGCGATCGAGATCCGCCTGATCGACATGCAGGAGTCGCCGGCCGCGGACGTCGGCGTCGCGTTGCTCGTGAGCGAGGTGGTGAAGGCGCTCGCGTGCGAGCGGTTCGCGTCGCTCGCGGAGCTGAAGGCGCTCGACACCGAGCCGCTCGCGCTCCTCCTCGACGACGCGATCCGCGACGCCGACCGCGCGCTGATCCGCTCGCCGGAGCTGCTGCGCGTGCTCGGCCTCGACCGCGAGTCGACCGTCGGCGACGCGTGGCGGCACCTGCATCGCACGCTGTCCGTCGAGGCGTGCGCGGCGGAGCCCGAGGTCCACGCCGCGCTCGCGACGATCCTGCGCGACGGCCCGCTCGCGCGGCGCATCCTCTCGCGGTTGGGCTGGCGGCCCGGCGCGGAGATCAGCCGCGCGGCGATCGACGCGGTGTGGCGGGAGCTGTCGAGCTGCCTGGTCGACGGTCGGAGCCTGCGCGCGACGTGACCGCGCGCGGCCGTCCCGCGGACGACAGCCGCTCGACCTCGTCGGACGACAGCGTGCGCACGTCGCCGGGCTTCAGGCGATCGAGCGTGAGCGGTCCGATCGCGATGCGCTCGAGCGACGCGACTCCGAGCCCGAGCTTCTCGAGCGAGCGGCGGATCTGGCGGTTCTTCCCCTCGGTCAGCGTGATCTCGAGCTCGCTCTTCCCCGCGCTCGCGTCGATGATCTTCACGCCCATCGGCTTCAGCAGGACGCCTTCGATCTCCATCCCCGCGGCGAGCGGCGCCACGCGCGCGTCGTCGACGATCGACCCGACGACGACGCGGTAGACCTTGCGGATGCGCGAGTCGTCGCCGGCGACGAGGTTGCCGAAGTCGTGGTCGTTGGTGAGCAGGAGCAGGCCGCACGAATCCTTGTCGAGGCGGCCGACCGGCATCGCGCCCTTGAAGTGTTCGGGCAGGAGATCGACGACCGTCTTGCGACCCTCGGGATCGCGCACCGTCGTCAGCACGCCGACCGGCTTGTTCATCTTCAGGTAGAGGCGCGACGCACGCTCGACCGCCTTGCCGTCGACGGTGATCTCGTCGCGGTCGGCGTTCACCTGGTACAGCACGTCGCGGCGGACCACGCCGTTCACCTGGACGCGACCGTCGAACACCATCTGCTCCGCCACCTTCCGCGAGCAGAAACCCCACTTCGACAAGAGGCGCGGCAAGTGGACGGGCGGCGCACCGTCACGGCGATTCGACATGCGGGGAGCTTACCGGTTGGCCCGCGGCGATCACTTGCGCCACGACGTCGCGTATTGCGTCTCGCCGTCGGGGCGGACGAACTCGACGAGCATCTCGTGGCGCGACACGCGCACCGCGACGAAGCCGCCGCGCGTCGCCGCGTACTCCGTCGACGGATGGTTCCACTCCATTTCGTCCGCGTTGTCCGTGCCGCTGCCGCCGCCCGCGGTCACGTAGCGGACTCCGTCCATCGGCGTCATCAGCTCGAGGCTGTGGTCGTGCCCGGCGAGGTAGAGGTCGACGTGGTGCTGCGCGAGCATCGTCTCGACGCGATCGACGAGGTCGTCACTGTCGCCGTGCTTGCCGTGCGAGATCACGGGGTGGTGCCCGAACACGACGCGCCATTCCGCATTGCCGTCCGCCGCCGCGAGCGAGGACGTGAACCACGCGAGCTGCTCGCGCGGATCGTCGTCGCCTTCCGCGAGCGGCGTGGTGTCGAGCGCCCAGAACTGCACGCGCGTCCCGTCGCCGAGCGTGCGCGTGAACGTGTAGTACTCCGACGGCATCCGCCACAGCGGGTCGATCTTCGTCCGCTCGATCTGCGCGCGGCCCGGCACGTGGTGGTCGTGGTTGCCGAGCGTGGGGAAGATGGGGACGCGGAACGACTCGTACGGGTCGACGATCAGCTTCTGCCAGCGCTCGTCGTCGGGCGTCGCGACGCCGTCGGGGTAGAAGTTGTCGCCCAGCATCAGGATGAAGTCGAGGCCGTTCTCGCTCGCCTCGCGCATTGCGCGCGCGACGCGCCGCTGGCCGAACCCGCCGGTGCCCGAATCCCCGAACGCGAAGAAGCGCTCGTACGCGACGCCGGGTTCGCGCGGCGGGATCGTGAACGCCGCGATCGCGTGCGTGTCCGCGGGATCGAGCGGGTCGCGCCACTCGATCCACGCGGCGATTCCCGCCGCCGCGAGCGCGACGAGCGCGACGCTCGCCCACAAGAGGCGATGCCGGAGGAACTTCATCGAATGCGCGGTTCGACGGCGAACTCGAAAGCCGCGGCGACGCCGCTCAAACGTTGATGCTCGCGCCGTCGAACGTCGTGAACGTGAAGCCGTCGAACTCTTCGTTGTAGGTCTCGCGCTGCTCGCGCAGGACCGAGATCGCGATCTGCTCGCCGAGCCGCAGCGACCAATGCGCGTCGGAGCGCCAGTGGACGCCGGCCATGTTGCGGCCCGTCGCGACGTTCGACGCCAGCTTGTTCAGCTCGCCCGCGACGGTCAGGGTGTTCTGGTCCGGTCCGGTGTAGTCCTCGAGCGTGAGTCCGTCGGCGCTCGGCACCTTCGGCAACGGGACGAGGAACTCGTTGCAGAACAGCGCCTTCAGGATCGTCACGCACGCCCCGGCCACGGTCGCGTGACCGGCGCCGTAGGACGGATGCAGCGGTGAGCCCTCGGGGAAGACCTGCGGCAGCAGGTAGGTCGCGTTGATGCCGAACAGGTCGGCCGCCACCTGCGAGTTCAGGACGTCGGTGTGGATCGGGAAGTCGAACGCGAGCGCCTTCACCTGATGCACGCGCGCCGCGAACACCTCGGGGCGAAGGCGACGGTTGACGAACCACTTGTAGAACCACACCGCCTTCAGCGCGCGCGTCGCGACCTCGGTGAGCAGCGTCATCACGTGCGGTCCGCCGAAGGTGCCGAAGCCCTCCTGGTTCACCGACGCGAGGTACGGGTTGCCCGGGTTCGGCGGGCAGCCGATACCGCCGCCGGTCGGCTGGTCCGACGCGTTCGGCGGGTTGAGCAGGATCAGCGCCGCGTGGAAGTAGGCCTGATAGAGGACGTCGATGTGCACCCACTGCGCGAGGTCGCGCGGAGTGCGGATGTAGCGGCGCGTCGGGTCGAACGTCTGCGTGGTGAAGATCGGCGCCTGGCCGCGCTGCAGGTTCAGCCACTCGCCGAACGTCTTCACGAAGTCATCGCCGGTGACCGGCGTGCGCATCTTCTGCTCGATGTACGCGGCGCCGAACGGGACCGGCTTCAGCAGGAACTGGGAGATGTACGGCCCCGCGCTCGCGCCCGCGACCGGGTCGCGGAACAGCGTGCCCGGCGTCACCGAGCCGGCGGACTTGAGGCCGCGGAAGTCGGTCAACGTGGTCAGCTCGGCCGCGGCGGCCGCGACGTCCGGGTCGGTCGCGTAGTCGTTGAACGCGATGTCCCGGAGCTGCGCCATCCAGTACAGCTCGACGAGCTCGCCCGCTTCCTCCGCGCTCGAGAACGTCGGCGCGGGCGGCAGCGTGTACTGGCACGCGTCCTTGCCCTCGAGATCGAACGCGATGCCCGATTGCGGATTCACGAACTTGCGGCGCGCGAACGGATCGGGCCAGCCCTGCGGGATCGCCTCGAAGTCGTCCGGCTTGCCGGAGCGCACGGCCTTCAGGAACAGGTCGTAGGCCGCGGGATCGACGATGCCGTTCGCGTCGTGCGGCAGCCCTTTCGTGTAGCTCGCGATGCGGTTCTGGAAGAGCTCCTCATCGCCGTTCCCCGCGATGTTCCCGACCGGAGCCTTCAGGTTCTTGTTCGCGATCTTCTTGCGGAGCGTGACCGCGGACTTCTTGCGCTTCTTGCCGGTGCGGTGGATCGCGCCGGCGGCCTGCGCCTCCGCGCTCGGCAACCCGACCACGCTCGGCGCGAGCGACATCCCGCCCGCGACGGATGCGGCGGCGGCGGCGCGCCCGAGATCCTTCAGAAAGTTGCGACGCGCAGGGTTCGAAGGCGCGACGCTCTCTGCCGCGCGATCCGGATTCGAGGAGGTCATCGACGGGCTCCGTTGGGCGAGGCGAGGCAGTGTACCGGCGCGCGCGCGGAACGAGGAGGAAGCGCAGCCCGCCCCTCAGAACACGTCCGAGTCGCCGATCGTGAAGAACCAGTTCGCGCGGACCCATTCCTCGGTGAGGTCGTCGCGGTACGGCTTCACGCAGAGGTTGAACGGCGACGGCTCGGTCGAGAAGCCGCGGGCGCGCACGTGCATCGATTGCGGGGATCCGGGGCGCAGCCACATCTCGACGCGCTGCTGGCCGGTGGCGCGCGCGTCCTTCACGATCGCATCGAGGAGGCGCGCGATCGCGGGCGCGTCGCCGGGCGCGGTGATCAGCTCGGTCACGGCGAGGATCGGCGGGCCCATCCAGTTCGCGCGCGTGATCGCGATGCCGCGCAGCTCCGCGCCGTCGGCGAGGCCGAACGAGCGGTAGCGGACGCGTGGGTGGCTCGCGTAGCGCCAGTTCAGGTATGCGGCGTCACGGCGGATCGCCATCGTGAACGACTTCTCGATTCGCGACCACAGCCGGTCGGCGCGCGCGTCGAAGCGCGCCAGCTCGACGAGCTCGCCGCCGCACGCGCCGTCGCCGACCTCCGCGTCGCTTTCGTGCTGGAACAGGTTGCGGAACGTCGTCGTGACCGGCGCGTGGATCGGCAGGTAGCCGAGCCGGCGCACGCCGATGCGGAACGCCTTCTGGTTCGGGAACCCGTAGCCGAACGCGTTGACCGGCCAGCGTCCGATGTGCGCGAAGTAGTACTTCGCGACCTTCTCGAACGCGCCCTCCTTCTTCAGGCCGCGCCGGTAGTCCGCGTGCACCACGGAATCGATCCCCTGGCCGCACTTCACGACCTCGCCCTTCAGCGTCACGATCGCCGGGAGGCACGCGTACTGCGCGATGACGCGGCCCGACGGCTCGACGCCGATCACCACCTGCGTGCCGGCGGGGTTGTCGATGAACTCCCAGCGCCATTCCGCGAGCGTGCGCGGCTCGTAGTGCGGATCGTTCTCGGCGAAGACCTCGTTGAACAGCGCGAGGATCTTCTCCTCGTCGCCTTTGCGGTATTCGCGGACCTCGATCTCGTCACTCGTCACGGCGGCGCAAGTCCTCGGTCGGTCGGAGCCGAAACTCTATCGTCAATCTTCGTGCGGGCTCCGCTCGCAACCCATGGCACCGGCGTTCTTCAAACCAGCGATGAGGCCAGACAGCCGGAGTTCAACCGCGGTTCCGCGACTTCGCGCGGAGTCGCGGACACGAGTTCGTGAATGCGGCGCTTCGCGCGGATGGGAACCCGTGACGACTTCGGAAGGCAGAACGTGACCCAGGACTTCGAGATCCGCGAGTACCGGCAGGGCGACGAGATCGGCATCCTCGATCTCTTCAATCGCGTGTTCGCGGAGAACAACCCGAGCTTCACGCCGCGCTCGCTCGCGTTCTGGCGCTGGCAGTTCGAATCGAACCCGCTCGGGCACCACACCTTCGTGGCGACGTCGACCGCAGATCGCCGCATCGTGGGCACCTACACCGCGATCCCCGGCACGTGGCTGCACGACGACGGCGCGTTCGTCGGGTCGCAGGCGGTCGACACCTGCGTCGATGCCGAGTACCGCCGCGTGCTGAAGCGCGAAGGTCTGTTCCTGTCGCTCGCGCGCGCGTGGTTCGATCACTTCGGCCGCCCCGAGCGCGACCGCATCGTCTACGGGTTCCCGAACCCGATCGCGTTCCGCATCGGCACGCGGCAGCTCGACTACCGCCCGGTGCACGTGCCGGTCGTCCGCATGGTGCGCGACTTCGACGCGGCGTGGATCGACTACCTCGGCGGGATGGGCGCGGACGCGATGGCGGTGGAGGAGGTCGATCAGCTCCCGCCCGACCTCGACGCCGCGTTCCGCGCGATGGTCGACGCGCTCGGCGACGAGCACCTCGTGCAGCGGCGCGACGCCGCGTACCTGAACTGGCGCTACCGCACCTGCCCGACCATCCGCTACCGCTTCATCACCGTGCGTTCGATGCCGGACGCGAAGCTGCAGGGCGTCGTCGTGATGCGCGTGAAGTGGTTCGACAAGGCGATCGCGCCGCTCGTCGATTGGATCGTCGACGGCGCCGATCAATCCGCGATCGCCGCGCTCGCGCAGGCCGCCGCGCGCGCCGCCGCCGTCGAAGGCGTGACTCGGCTCGAGACCTGGGTGCCGCCGTGGTCGGCGCACCGCGCGACGCTCGCGAAGATCGGCTTCGCGCCCGACCCGTCGACGTTCAACCTGTGCATCCGCGTGTTCGGCCCGCGCTTCGACGAGCATTGGGCGAAGGAGCACTGGTTCTTCACGATGGGCGACTCGGACATCTACTGAACCCCGCGAGTACGATCCCGCCCCGATGCCCCGCTTCCTCACGCCGCCCGCGCCTCCGACGCGCTTGTCCGCTCCGCCCGCGCGCGGCCGCGTGCTCGTCATCGCGCCGCATCCGGACGACGAGACGATCGGCTGCGGCGCGACGCTGGCGCTGCACGCCGAGCTGCACGATCCGATCCACGTGGTGTTCCTGACCGCGGGCACGAGCGGCGATCCGACCGGGACGGAGGACAAGGCGGCGTACGCCGCACTGCGCGAGCGCGAGGCGCGCGCGGCGGCGGCGGTGCTCGGCATCACGACCCTCGAGTTCTGGGGACACCCCGACAACTTCCAGGTCAACGAGAACGACCTGCGCACGATCGAGCCGCGCGTCGACGATCTGTTCGCGCGCGTCCGCCCCGACGTCGTGTACGCGCCGCACCTGGGCGACCAGCACAGCGACCACTACGTCGCGGCGGTGCTCGTGAAGCGCGCGCTGGCGCGGTCGCGATCGACGGCGCGCGCGTTCGGCTTCGAGGTGTGGAGCGCGCACGCGGCGACGTGGGTCGTCGACGTGTCGCGCGTCTACGCGACCAAGATGAAAGCCCTCGCGTGCTACGCGAGCCAGCTCCGCCACACCGACATCGCGAGCTTCGTGTCGGGATTGAACGCCTATCGCGCGGTCTTCCTCGAGAAGGGCGCGAAGTACGGCGAGGCGTTCGTCGCGCTCGAGCCCGACGCGCACGCGGGGCTGCCGTGAAGATCCTGCACGCGGTGAACAACTTCCCGCCCGAGTTCCAGGGCGGCACGGAGATGTACCTCGCGGCGCTCGTCCGCGAGCAGCGGCGCGCGGGCCACGACGTCGTCGTGGTCGCGGGGAGCGCGGTCGAGGGCGAAGACGGCGACGAGACGACGGCGGAAGGCGCGCGCGTGCTGCGCCTGCGCCACGACGCGCGCGTCGAGCGCTACTCGGTCGACCTGCGCCACCCGCGGATCGCGGCGCGCATCCGTGCGATCCTCGCGCGCGAGTGGCCCGATCTCGTGCACGTTCATCACTGGCTGCATCTCGGCGCGCCGATCGTCACCGACGCCGCGCGCCTCGGCGTGCCGGCGGTGTGCTCGCTCCACGACTACACGTCGGTCTGTCCGCGCTTCCATCTCATCCGCCCGTGCAGCGCGTTCTGCGGCGACGACTCGCCGGTGCCGTTCGAGCGCTGCGTCGCGTGCTGCGCCGTCGAGTTCGACGGCACGCGCGACGAGCTGGTCGCGGAGTTCGCGCTGCGCCGCGCGTTCTTCGGCGCCGAGATCGCGACGGCCGGCGCGGTGCTGATGCCGTCCGAGAGCAGCAGGCGCGTGCTGCTCGGCACCGGCATCCTCGCCGCTCCGCCGCCGATCGACGTCCTGCCGCTCGGCCTCACGCGCTCGCTCTCACCCGCCGCGCCGA
>CAZBOK010000025.1:0-20814 GCA_964493525.1 uncultured Phycisphaeraceae bacterium
CCGTGCTCGCGACGAGCGAGGATCGCGCCGCGCCCGTCGCGGCCGAAGTGCGCGCGCTCGGCCGCCGATCGCTCGCGCTCGGCGCCGACGTTTCCGACTTCGCGGCCGCACAGGCCGCCGTCGAGCGCGTGATCGCCGAGCTCGGGCAGGTCGACATCCTGGTCAACAACGCCGGCATCACGAAGGACGGTCTGCTGCTCCGCATGGCGGAGGGCGACTTCGACCGCGTCGTGTCCGTGAACCTGAAGGGCTGCTTCAACTTCTGCCGCGCCGCCGCGCGCCCGCTGATGAAGTCGAAGCACGGTCGCATCGTCAACGTGACGTCGATCGTCGGACTGATCGGCAACGCCGGACAGTCGAACTATGCCGCCGCGAAGGCGGGCATCGTCGGATTCACGATGTCGCTCGCGAAGGAGCTCGGCTCGCGCGGGCTCACCGTGAACGCGATCGCGCCGGGCTTCATCACCACCGACATGACCGGCGGGCTGCCCCAGGAGGTGAAGGACGCCTCGCTGAAACAGATCCCGCTCGGTCGATTCGGGTCGCCCGACGACGTTGCGGGAGCGGTCCTGTGGCTCTGCTCCGACCTCGGCGCCTACGTCACCGCGCAGACGATCGTGGTCGACGGAGGCATGGCGTCGTGATCGCGACCGCGGCGCGGA
This sequence comes from uncultured Phycisphaeraceae bacterium, assembly GCA_964493525.1. Taxonomy (GTDB): domain Bacteria; phylum Planctomycetota; class B15-G4; order B15-G4; family JADJEK01; genus CAZBOK01. Next base: position 663 of record CAZBOK010000025.1, read on the forward strand.
CCTCTAGGAAGTTGCGAGTTCGGGAGTTGCGCGTCCGCGCGGGACAAGAAAGCCGTTGAAAGACTCTCCGAGCCCACGTTGAATACCCGCCTTGCCCGGCCCCGGAGGAGACGCCAGGGGGCCGGTGGTCACCGACATGGCGATGCGGGCCGCAAGCAGTGCCGAACCGTGCGTGATGGCAGGCAATCCGTCCTGAAACCGATCTGAATTGGTCTGTCTGACCTGATCTGACCTGACTGGAGGAAACGAAGTGAGCGCATCGATCGATGAACGGGTGATCAACATCGTCTGCGAGCAGATGGGGGCAAGCCGGGACAAGATCCAGGCGTCCACGTCGTTCATCAACGATCTCGGCGCCGATTCGCTCGACACGGTCGAGCTCGTCATGGAGTTCGAGGACGAGTTCGATATCAACATCCCCGACGAGGATGCCGAGAAGATCCAGACCGTCGGCGACGCCATCGACTACATCAAGAAGCGGGTGGGCTGATCGCGACACGCGATCAGGCCGAGCTTCCTCGAGCGAACCCGCGATGGCCCGCCGCCGCGTTGTGATCACCGGCCTCGGCACGATGACGTGCCTGGGAATCGGGACCGAGAAGACCTGGGACGGACTCGTCCAAGGCAAGAGCGGTATCGGTCCGGTCACGCGTTTCGATGTCAGCGCCTTCCCGACCCGATTTGCCGGGGAGTGCCGCGACTACGTCGCGGACCAGCACTTCCCGAAGATCGAGTCGAAGAAGCTCGACGTCTTCACGCAGTACGCGCTGGTCGCGGCCGACGAGGCGCTCAAGGATTCCGGTCTCGAACTGGACCGCGAGAACCGGGAACGCATCGGGGTGATCCTCGGCTCCGGCATCGGCGGCATCAACGAGCTGGAGTCGATGCACTCGGTCCTGCTCGAGCGTGGGCCGACGCGCATCTCGCCGCACTTCATCCCGAAGCTGATGGTCAACGCGATGTCGGGCCACGTGTCCATCAAGTACGGACTCGGCGGCACGAACTTCGTCACCGGCTCGGCCTGCGCGTCGGCCGGTCACGCGATCGGCATGGCGCTCCGCTCGATCCAGTACGACGAGGCGGACGTCATCCTCACCGGCGGCTCCGAGACGGCGATCACTCCGCTCGGACTCGGCGGCTTCTGCGCTTTGAAGGCGTTGTCGACCCGCAACGAAGATCCGCAGGCCGCGAGCCGCCCGTTCGACCGCGACCGCGACGGCTTCGTGATGGGCGAGGGCGCGGCGATCACCGTGATCGAGGAGCTCGAGCACGCGAAGCGGCGCGGCGCGCGGATCTACGGCGAACTGCTCGGCTTCGGGTCCTCCGCCGACGCGTTCCACATCACCGCCCCGAAGGAAGACGGCCTCGGCCCCGCGCGCGCCATCGCGCTCGCGCTGAAGGACGCCGGGATCGCTCCGGAGCAGGTGCAGTACGTGAACGCGCACGGCACCTCGACGGCCTACAACGACGCGATCGAGACCACGGCGATCAAGAAGACGTTCGGCGCGCACGCACGATCGCTCGCCGTGTCGTCGTCGAAGTCGATGATCGGTCACCTGCTCGGCGCGTCGGCGGCGGTCGAGTTCAACGTGATCGCGAAGTCGGTGTTCCACAACGTCGTTCACCCGACGCGCAACCTCGAGAACCCCGACGAAGCGTGCGATCTCGATTACGTCCCGGGCTCGGCGCGCGACATGCGCGTCGACTACGCGATCTCGAATTCGCTCGGCTTCGGCGGCCACAACGTCTGCCTGGTCGCCGGCAAGTTGCGTTGACGCTTTGGGACCGCCGCACGGCGGCCGGACCGTGACTCCTTCAGAACCCGATCTCGAGCGAGTGCGCTCCGCGTTCGGCGCGGCCGGACAGGGTCATGTCTTCGCGGACTTCGATCGGCTTCCCGAGGCGGCGCGCGCGCGCCTCTTCACCGAAGCGCGCGCGATCGACCTCGGGCTCCTCGCGCGCCTCGTGCGCGAATTGAAGGAAGACCGGCCGGTCGCCACGCTCGACCTCGAGCGCATCGAACCGGCGCCGTACACGCCCGCGCGTGGAGCCAGCGGCAGGCCGCGGCGCGATCCGCGCTCGCGCGCCGCCGGCGAGGATCTCCTGCGATCGGGCAAGGTCGCCGCGATGGTCGTGGCTGGCGGACAGGGCTCGCGCCTCGGCTTCGCGGGACCCAAAGGCTGCTTCCCGTTCGGTCCGGTGACCGGTTGCTCGCTGTTCGAGTGGCACGCCGCGAAGGTCCGTGCGCTCCGCGCGCGGTTCGGCGGCGCGCTCCCGCTGCTCGTGATGACGAGCGCCGCGAACCACGCCGAGACCGTGGCGTTCTTCGAGCGCCACCGATGGTTCGGCCTGCCGGCGAGCGACGTGATCGTCTTCTCGCAAGGGATGCTCCCGGCGGTGGATCTCGGCGGCAGGCTCGTCGTCTCCGCGCCCGGCGAGCTGTTCCTGTCGCCCGACGGCCACGGTGGCTCGTTGCTCGCGCTGCGTCGCTCCGGCGCGCTCGACGAGATCACGCGGCGCGGCGTCGAGGAGATCTTCTACTTCCAGGTCGACAACCCGCTCGTGCGCGTGTGCGACCCGACGTTCGTCGGCCAGCACCGATTGCGCGGCTCCGAGATGTCGAGCAAGGTCGTGATGAAGCGCGATGCATCCGAGAAGGTCGGCGTGTTCGCACGCGCGGGGCGCAAGACGGGAGTCGTCGAATACAGCGACCTCGCTCCGGAACTCGCGACCGCCGTCGACGAGGCGGGGCGCTTGCGGTTCCGCGCCGGCAACATCGCGATCCACGCGCTGTCGGTCGCGTTCGTGAAGCGGATCACCGAGGGCGGGCTCCAGTTGCCGTACCACCGCGCGGTGAAGCCGCACGCGAGCGGCAAGGTGGTGAAGTTCGAGACGTTCGTGTTCGACGCATTGCCGCTGGCGAAGCGCGCGCTGATCGTCGAGACGGAGCGCGCCGAGGAGTTCTCGCCGATCAAGAACGCGACGGGCGAGGACTCGGTCGAGACCGCGGGTCGCGACGTGCGCCGCGTGTTCGAGTCGTGGCTCGCCGCGGCCGGGCTCTCCGCCGCCCCCGGCGCCGCGCTCGAGTTCCGCCCCGACTTCGCGCTCGACCAGGACGAATTCGTGCGGCGGGTGAAGCGCGAGAAGACGCTCTCGTCGACGCGGTTGCTGCTCGAATGAAATCCGAGTGAGGGAGGCTCCGATGTCCGCGCGACTGCGCATCGCCGTCTTGATGGGAGGGCCGTCCGCCGAGCGCGACGTGTCGCTCCACTCGGGCGCCGGCGTCGCCGCGGCGCTGCGTCGCAAGGGATACCCCGTCACCGAGATCGAGATCACCGCCGATCGCCGCTGGCGCTTCCCCGATCGCGCGCCGGAAGCAGCCCACGTCGCGATCGACCGCATCCTGCGCGAGATCGACGTGGTGTTCCCCGCGCTGCACGGCCCGTTCGGCGAAGACGGCACGCTGCAGGGCTTCCTCGATGCGTGCGGCGTGCGCTACGTCGGCTCCGGCGTCGCGGCATCCGCGGTCGCGATGGACAAGGCGCTGACGCGGCGCGTCGCGGCGTCGATCGGCCTGCGCGTCGCGGACGCGGTCGAAGGCGGGCCGGCGAACGATGCCGCCGCCGTCGCGGAGATCGCGGCGCGCGCCGCGAAGCTCACGTTCCCGCTCTACGTGAAGCCGGCCTGCTCCGGTTCGAGCGTCGGCGTGAGTCGCGTCGCGAACGCCGGCGAACTCACTCCCGCGATCGCGGCGGCGCTCGCCGAAGGCGGCCGCGTCGTCATCGAAACCGGTGTGGCGGGGCGCGAGGTCTCTTGCCCCGTGCTCGGCGACGCGTTCCGCGGCGCGCGCGCGCTGCCGGTCGTCGAGGTGCGTCCGAAGGGCCACGCGTTCTTCGACTACTCCGCGAAGTACACGCCCGGCGGGAGCGAGGACCTGTGCCCCGCGCCGCTCCCGGCCGAGACGACGCGCGCGCTGCAGGAGTCGGCGGTCCGCATCCACGACCACCTCGGATGCCGCTCACTCTCGCGCTCCGATTTCATGGTTCCCGAACGCGGCGAACCGGTGTTCCTCGAGACCAACACTCTGCCGGGAATGACCGACCTCTCGCTCGTGCCGCTCGCGGCCCGCACCGCCGGCATGTCCTACGAAGAACTCTGCGCGCACCTCGTCGAGGGCGCGGCTGCACGCGGCGCCGAACAAGGAGGCAAGCGATGAAGTGCGTGGTCCTCGGAGCGGGTCGAATGGGAGCGGCGGCGGCATTCGATTTCGCGGCGCAGCCCGACGTCGAGCAGGTGATCGTCGCCGACGTCTTCGGCGGTCGCGCGACCGAGGTCGCGCGACGACTCGGTCCGAAGGTGAAGCCCGCGACGTGCGATCTGCGCGATCGCGCCGCGGTGACCGCGCTCCTGCGCGGTGCGCGCACCGCGCTGACCGCGGCGTCCTACAACCTGAACGTCCAGCTCGCGCAGTGCGCGATCGCGGCGAAGTGCCACCTTGTCGATCTCGGCGGGAACAACGACGTCGTGCGCGCGACGCTCGCGCTCGATGACGCCGCGCGTGCGGCAGGAGTGCGCATCGTGCCCGACTGCGGCCTCGCGCCGGGGATGGCCGATCTGCTCGCGGCGCGGCTCGTCGCGAAGCTCGATCGCTGCACCGCGCTCCGCATCCGGGTCGGCGGCCTGCCGCAGGATCGTCCCGGACCACTCGAGTACCGGCTCGTGTTCTCCGTCGAAGGGCTCATCAACGAATACAAGGAGCCCGCGCTCGTCGTGCGCGGCGGACGCACCGTCGCGGTGGAGTCGCTGACCGAGATCGAGCCCCTCGATTTCCCGGCGCCGTTCGGCGCGCTCGAGTGCTTCCACACGTCGGGCGGGCTCTCGACGCTGCCGGAGACGTTCGCGGGGAAGGTGGCGAACATGGAGTACAAGACGATCCGCTACCCCGGCCACGCCGCGAAGATGAAGCTCTTGTTCGACCTCGGCCTCGCGTCCGAGGACGCGATCGACGTCGGTGGGGCGCGCGTGTCGCCGCGCAAAGCGCTCGAAGCCGTGCTCGAGCGCGCGTTGACCACGCCGGGCAAGGACTCGGTCCTGGTGCGCGTCGAAGTCGACGGGACGCGGGGCGGCAGGAACGTGACGATCCGCAATCAGATCGTCGACCTGCACCACGAGCCGAGCGGGTTCAGCGCGATGGCGCGTACCACGGCGTATCCCGCGACGATCGTCGCGCTCGAGCTGGGGCGCGACAAGGTCGACGGATTCGGAGTGCGGCCGGGCGAGCGCTGGGTCGATCTCGACCGGTTCCTCGCGGAGGTCCGCGCGCGCGGAATCGTGGTCGACGAGTCCGAACGCTGATCGCTATCCTCGCGGCCCGATCGATCGCGCGGCGGTTCGAGCCAGAGTGGCGGAACTGGCAGACGCGTCGGATTCAAAATCCGAAGTCCTTAACTGGGCGTGAGGGTTCAAGTCCCTCCTCCGGCACCACGCGCGTCGGTCCGGTAGTTTCCCGCGTTCGTTCGTCGCAGTTCGGGCGGTTAACTCAGCGGCTAGAGTGCCATCCTCACACGGTGGAAGTCACTGGTTCAAATCCAGTACCGCCCACCACACATCGCGCGCGGGTCCCAGCGTCGAGCACGCTCGGACCCGCGCGCGTTTTCAGCCGGCGAGCGCGCGTTCGAGCGCCTCGGGGTACTTGAACGCGGACGCGGTGTTGAAGACGACGACGCGGGCTCCGCGGATCCGCCCCGCGTCGGCGAGTCGTGCAAGTGCGGCGACGGTCGCTGCGCCTTCCGGGCACAGCAGGAGACCCTCGGTCCGCGCGACGTCGCGAATCGTGTCGAGGATCTCGCCATCGTTCACGGCGATCGCGGCGCCGTGAGTGCGTCGCAGCTCCTTCAGGATCCACCAGTCGGCGAACGCGCGCGGCACGTTCAAGCCGGAGGCGAGGGTGCGCCCGCCGCTCGCTGCGGTCGACTCCTCCGCTCCCGTGTCGAACGCCCGCACGATGCTCGCGACCTCGGCGCTCTGCACCGCGACGAAGCTTGGCCGCGCGGCGCCGAGGAGACCGGCGCGCTCCAGCTCGTCGAACGCTTTCGCCATCCCGAGCAGACCGGTGCCGCCGCCGGTCGGGTAGACGATGACGTCGGGCAGCACGCCGCGGAACGCCTCGAACAGCTCGTACCCGAGCGTCTTCTTGCCATCGAGGCGGAACGGTTCCTTCAACGTCGAGAGATCGAACGGCGCGCCCTGCGCCGGCTCGGCCGCGCGGTCGGCGCGCATGCGGGCGGCAGCGTCGGCGATGTTCCCAGTGACCTCGCGGACGTCGGCGTTCAGCAGTCGCACCTCGACGCGATTCGACTGCGGCGCGTCGGCGGGCAGGTAGACGCGGCCGGGGAGTCCGGCGCGGGCCGCGTACGCCGCGAGCGCGCCCGCCGCATTCCCGGCGGACGGTAGTGCGAACGAACGAGCTCCGCGGGCGACCGCGGCGGTCACGGCGGCCGAGAGTCCGCGCGCCTTGAAGGAGCCGGTCGGATTCGCCGACTCGTCCTTGACGTCGACGGACGCGGCGCCGAAGCGCGCCGCGATCCGGGCGATCGGCACCAGCGGAGTGAACCCCTCGCCGAGCGTCACGCGATCCGCGACCGTCGTGGTCGGGAGCGCTTCGGCGTAGCGCCACATCGAGCGGGGCCGATCGTCCATGCGCCGGTTGCGCAACGCTTCGGCGAGCGCGCCGAGCTCGTAGCGCGCGGAGAGCGAACGTCCGCACCGAGAGCAGACGTTGACGGGCGCGGCCGCATCGTGGGGGGCGCCGCACGCGGCGCAGTCGAGACCGATCAGCATCGAAACCCTCCGTGTCGAAGGCAGAGACGGTAGCGGCGCGCGCGAAACTCGTCGCGGATCGCTGCATCTGACGCGGGTTCGCCGATCGAAACTGCCCGCGGACTTGGTTTGATGAGTGCGGCGCTGGAATGGATCTCGGGTCGATGGTGAAGTCGCCCAAGGAATCGAACACCGGAGTCGCGGATCGAGCGCGGTATGTCGCCCTCGTGCGGGCCCGGCACGTCGCGTCGGGATTGGTCAGCTCCGGAATCGTCCACGAGTTCGCGAACCTGCTCACGGTGTTCGACGGGATCCGGCAGGTCCGTCAACTCCGCAACGAGGCGTCGCCCGATCTCGACCGGATGATCGAGGAGCCCGTCGAACGCTCCCGGCAACTGATCGACGCCTACCGGCACGTGTTCGCGGATTCGTGGGCCGCCCCTGCGACGGCGGTCGCGTCGGCTTCGATTCGCGCCGACATCTCCGCGGTCGCGCTCCTCACGCGCACCCGTCTGCGCGGCCGGAGCACCCGAGTCGAATTCGAGTCTCCGGACGCGGCGGACGCGATCGACGCCGCGCGCTCGGTGCCGCTCCGCGTCGTCCTGCTGCTCGCGACGCTCGCGATCATCGAGGAAGGAAAGGCGAACGATCTCGCTCCCGTCGAAATCCGGATCCGCGGCGAGATCGGGCCGGGCGAGAGCTTCGGAGCGACGATCGCAGCGCGGTTCGGGTCTCCGCCTGCGGAGAACTCGTCGCATCCGTCGACCGGTCTCGCGCGCGAGGCGTGGAGCGAAGCGGAAGCCGTGGTGCAGGCGTTCGCCGCCTCCCTCCGGCGCAGCGTGGACGGCCCGCTCGTGCGCTGCTCGGTGCACTCGGGCCCGCCTCGCGCGGACGCCTGACACCCCGATTCAAGCGGGACCCCCTTCCGGTACGATCTCGGCCCCGCGGCCAACGGTCGGCCGCCGCCCCTCCCGAGGTTCCCGCATGTCGGTTCGCTCGCCGTTCGTCCTCATCGCGTTCGCGGTCACGTCGGTCGCGGCGCTCTTCGCGTCCTGTTCGAAGTCGGCGAAGGTCGCTCCGCCCGTGACGGGGGACCATTCGTTCGCCGTGGTGTTCTCGCAGCTCAACTTCGGGAACATCGAGCCGTGCTCGTGCAACAACCGCACGCAGGGCGGATTCCCGCGCCGCGCGACGCTGCTCAAGGAGATCCGGGAGAAGCACCAGCACGTTCTTTCGGTCGACGCGGGCGATTCGCTTTTCGCGGAGCGCTTCGACATCCCGGAAGCGACCTACATGCCTCAGGCGAAGGCGAAGGCGCGCGAGATCGCCGTCGCGTTCGTGAAGTGCGGTCTCGACGCGTACGTGTTCGGCGAGCTCGACCTGCGCGCCGGGAGCAAGTTCTTCAAGAGCGTCGTGAAGGAGTCCGGACTGCCGGTGCTCGCCGCGAACGTCGTCGATGCCGCGAGCGGTGAGCGCGTCTTCGACGCGTACAAGATCTTCGACGTCGGCGGCGTCAAGGTGGCGGTGATCGGGCTCGTCAGCCCGCAGTTGAAGCAGATGGGCTCGGTCGTCGCGCCGGACGGTTCGCAGAAGTTCGCGGCCGCCAACGAAGCGCGGGATCTCGCCGACCTCTGCGACGACAAGGAGTGGCGCTTCGAGGAGCCGATCCCCGTCGCGCAGGAGCTGGTCAACAAGCTGCGCGGCGAAGCGAACATCGTGTGCATCCTCTCGCACCTCCCGCCGAAGGTCGCGAAGAGCCTGCCCGCGACGGTGCAAGGCGTCGACTTCGTGTTCGGCAGCCACAAGCCGAACAACGATGTCGTCCACTCGGTCGAGCACGGAGGGTTGTTCCTCGGCGCAGGAAGCCGCGGCGTCGCGATCGGCCTCGCCGAGTTCACGGTGCGGAACGGGTCGCTGATGTTCTCCGACCACACGCAGATCGAGAAGGATCGCAAGGCGATGCCGCAGGTGATCGCGTGGCGCGACGAGATCGCGAAGCAATACGGGAGCGATGATCCCGACCGACTCGAGCAGATCGACGAGAAGATCGCCGTCCGCATGGCGGGGTATGCCGACAAGATCGCCAAGTTCGAGGCGCTGACGAAGCAGGCGGAGTCGACCGCGGAGTCGTGGTTCAACGTGACCTCGCTGCACCTCGACGAGAAGGTCGCCGACGACCCCGAGCTCGCGACGCTGGTGCGGAACTACCGGAAGGGTCTGAAGAACCTCTACCGCGCCGACGACACGACGCGCGCGCCGGAGCTCGAGCCGACCGCCGGGCAGGCTCACGTGGTGACGGACCAGGCGTGCGCGAAGTGCCATCAGCAGCAGTACGACTTCTGGCACGACACCAAGCACGGTCACGCGTGGCAGACGATGATCGAGTATGACGCGCAGTACGACCTCGACTGCATCGTCTGCCATACGGTGGGGTACATGCAGCCGGGCGGTTTCGACCGTCCCGATCGCGTCGCGCAGATCCTCGAAGGCCGCGATCTCAACTTCGAGAACGTCCAGTGCGAGAACTGCCACGGCATGGGCAGCAATCACGCCGAGAACTTCGGCTTCCTCGACGAGTCGGCGATCACCGCGCACAGCAGCATGATGGGTTGCGAACGGTGCCACGACCGGCACCACTCGCCGAGCTTCAAGCGCGAGACGTTCGTCCCGCGCGTGTCGTGTCCGCCGATCGACCCCGCCGACCCGGTCACGCGCGGTCTGTTCGCGCAGATGCAGGAGGCGATGAAGAAGCAGTTGTCGAACGCAGACCGCGCGCAGCGCGCTTACCCCGCGTACGTCGACCTCTGCCTCCGCCTCGGCCGCAACGAGGATGCGCTCGCGACCGCGGACGAGGGATACGAGAAGTTCCCGCAGATCCGCCGGTTGCGCGTCGCGTCCGCGCGCGCACTCGACGCGATGGGTCGCACCGGCGACGCTCTCGCGCGCTTGAACGACCTCTACAACGACGCGGAGAACGCGAAGAACCCGCTGATCATCCGCGAGATGGTCGACCTCCTCCTCCACGGCCGCGACATCTCGCGGCGCAGCCCCGATGAAGCGATCCAGCTGTGCGATTGGGCGCTGACGGGGCTGGGCTTCAAGGAGTCGTCGTGGGCGCGCCTGCGCGCCGAGGCGCTCTACGCCACCGGGAAGCGCAAGGAAGCGCGCAGCTATATCCGCAAGATCGCGGGGCAGTCGGACGAGTTCGCGGGCGAGCTCAGCGACATGCTCGCGCGCTGGAAGCGCGAGACGGATGCGCGCGAAGAGTATCGCGCTCCGGGACCGATCCAGACGCCGCCGCGCGCACCCTGACGTCAGCGGCCGCCGCCGCCCGACCCGCCGAGTCCGTCCAGCGAGCTCGAGACGCGCGCGCGGATCTCGTCGGGGAAGAACGGCGCGACGAAGTCGATCGCCTCCTTCGCGAGTGCGGCGGTGCGCGTCGACGCGATGCGCCCGCGCGTCTCCGAGCTGAGCTCGAGATGCGCCAAGCCGATCAGGATCAAGATCACCCAGATTGCGCCCTTCGCGAGACCGAGCACCGCGCCCAACAGTCGATCGATCCCCGAGAGCTGCAGCGCGGCGACGCCGCGCCGCGTCACGCGAGCGAGCCACGTCCCGACGGCGAACACGGCGATGAACACGCCGAAGTAGGCGATCGCCACCACGACCCGGTCCGAGAGGTCCCGAAACGTCGCGCGCAGCCAATCGGAGATCTGCGGCTGCAGCAGGCGCGAGAGCGTCAGCGCCGCCGCGAGCGCGAGAACGCGCACGATCTGCCAGACGAATCCGCGCGCGATCCCGAGGATGGTGTGCAGCGCGAGGAACGCAAGGACGCCGATGTCGATCGGATCGAGTGGGCTCACGAAGGGGAACTTTCGGTCAGTTGCCGGCGCGGCGTTCTTGACCGTCGGCGGGGAACAACAGGTGTTGTCTCGCGGCGGCACGGGCGAGTAGCTGATTCACGGCGCCGTGGAGGTCGCGCAGCAGAGCGGGCTTGGTCAGGGCGAGGTTCCCGTTCGCGCGCAGAGACGACGCGACGGAGTCGCTCATCGCGTCGCCGGTGAGGAAGATGACGCGTTCGGCGAGGCGGCCGTCGAACGCGCGGAGCCGGTCGAGGAACTCGCGCCCGTTCAAGCCCGGTCGATGCATGTCCGAGAAGATCGCATCGACCGGATGCTGGCGGAGAAAAGCGAGCGCGGGATCGCTGCGATCGAACGCCCAGACGCGGTTGCCGCTCTCCTCGAACGCTTCCGAGATCATCGCGCGGACCACCGGGTCGTCATCGACGACGACGATGCGCCGCCCGCGAACGCGTTCGACCGTGTTCCTCCGGTTCGGGATCTCCGCGTTCTCCGCGCCTTCGTGTCGCGGGAAATCGAGACGGAACAGCGCGCCGGAGCGGGACGGCACCAGTCGGATCGTCGCGCCGCAACGCGAGAGGAGGTCGCGGCACAGCGCGAGACCGAGTCCGGTCCCCTGACCTTCGCCCTTGGTGGTGAAGAACGGCTCGAACACGCTCTGGCGATGCTCCTCCGGAATCCCGGGGCCGGTGTCGCCGATGTCGAGCACGACGCGATCGTCGGCCGCGAGCGCCCGCACGTCGATGCGTCCGCCGCGGTCCGACCCGTACATCGCCTGCTCGGCGTTCGTGACGAGGTTGACGATCACCTGGACGATCACGTGCGGATCCGCGGCGACCTCGGGGAGGTCGGACGGGATCGACACGTGCACGGACACGTTGTGCACCTGGAGGTCGTGGGCCTTCAACTCGAACGCCTTCTTCACCACCTGCGCCATCCGGACTCGCGAGCGTGCTTCCGGTCGCTTGCGCACGAAATCGAGCAGGTTGCGCACGATGCGCGTGGTGCGCAGCGCCTCGGCGTGGATCTTCTCGAGAGTGGGGCGCAGCGTCGGGTCGCAATCGCGCACCAGGAGGAGCTGCGCGTATCCGACGATCGATGACAACGGGTTGTTGACCTCGTGCACGATTCCGGCGACGAGCCGCCCCGCCGCCGCGAGGCGCGCGAGCTGCTGGCATTCGAGACGAAGGTCGTTCAGCGCGGTGACGTCCTCGAGCAGGAGCAGCGTGCCTTCGCCGCCGCACGCGCCGAGCGATCTCACACGGCAACGCAGTTTCGATTCTGGATCACGAAACGCGCGGATGCCCGGTTCCACCGTCGGGAACTCGACGTCGAGGGCCCGGCCGATCAGCTCGGACTCGGCGACGTTCAACCAGGTCGCGGCGGCCGCGCTCGCGGCAACGATGCGGCCGGTCGCGTCCGCGCGCACGAGCGGCAGCTCGGCGCCGAGGTTCGCCAGGAGATCGTGCGAAGCGCTCATCCGCGCAGTTGTTCTCACCTGGGTCGCGAATCGGGCCTTACGACAGGAATCACGCGGTCCGAACGCAAGGGTCTTCCGTCGCCGACAACGGATCGCGACGCGGACTCGGTGCGCCGGATGGAACGCGAGTGGCCGTCGCGCGGGCCGCTTGACAGGTGACTGCCGCGCGGTACAAGAACCGGCTCTCGGCGTCCGGCCGAGTCGCGATGTTCGTCGATGTCCGCCGTCGCGTGTCGTGATCCGTGTCGTCGAGCCGTGCCCGAGTCGTACGCGAGCCGTACTGAGGTTGCGCAATGCCCGTCACCTTCGAGTGTCCCTACTGCGGCGAATCGTTCTCCGAGACGGACGACATCGACTACATCCGCTCCTACACGGCTTGCCCGAGCTGCGGCGCGACGTTCGACGAGGAAGAACTCGAGGAGATGCTCCCCGACGCGGAGGAACCGGCCGAAGGCGAGGAGGGCTACGTCGAAGAGGAAGCCGACGCAGCGGACGAAGAGTTCGACGACGAGGAGTTCGACGACGAGGAGGAAGAGGGCGACGCCGAGGAGAAGGAAGGCGCGGACAAGGAAGAGGACGACGCCGGCGACGACGAAGAGGATGCCGACGACGAGGAAGAAGACGAGGACGAAGACGAGGACGAAGCCGACGAAGAGTACTGAACGCGATCGACGCTCCGGACCCGGCGCCCGCGCGCTCGTCGCGCTGCTCCTCACATCCGCCACCGCGTTCGCGCAGAATCACGACCCGCCGCTTCCCGCCGGTCCCGGATCGCACCCGCCCGGGCCAACCGGACCGGATCCCGCGCCCAAGATCCCCGACCCGTCGCGCCGCGGCGGCCCGCGCCGCATCCCGCCGTTCGAGGCGGCGCGCAACCTGACCGTCGCGAGCGGACCGAACGTCGTGTTCGCCGCACCGCTCGACGCGGATCTCCTGGCCGCGCCGTGCGTGACGCCGGCGGGAGTGGTCGCCGGCACCGCGAGCGGCGCGGTCTCGCTCATCGAGTTCGCGCACGGCGACGTCGTGTGGACCGCGCACGTCGGTTCCGCCGTGACCGCCGGCCCGGTCGCGAGCGGCGACGCGGCCGTCGTCGCGACCGCCGCCGGACAACTCCTGTCGATCTCGCTCCGCGACGGAACGATCCGCGATCGCGCCACCATCGCGGGGCGCGCCACCGCGCCGCTCGCTGCCGATGCGGGACACGTCGCGGTTTCCGTCGGCACGTCCGAGCTGCGCGTTTATCGAACCGCCGGGCTCGTCCTCGACACGACGCTGCCCGGTCTCGGGCAGATCAGCGCCGCGCCATCGTTCGTCGCGGGTCGGCTCGTCGTCGGATCGTCACAAGGCGACGTGGCGAGCGTCGACGTCGCGAAATCGGCCGCGGCACCGGCGTGGCGGACGCGACTCGATTCCGCGATCACCGGAAGACCGATCGCGCTCCCCGGAGTCGCGTCCCTCGTTCTCCTCGGCACGCGCTCCGGATCGCTCGCGACGTTCGATCCGCAGACGGGCAAGCCCGGTTGGACCGCCCATCATCCGGCAGCGTTCGTCGGCGCGGCCGTGTCCGGCGAGCGCCTGTTCGCGGTGTTCGCGGACAACGCCGTCGTCGAGCTCGACCCGGCGACGGGCGCGGAGAAGCATCGCGCGCTGATGCAGTCCCCGCCTGCGGTCGCTCCGGTCGCGACCGCGCAACGACTGTTCGTGGTCGGGGCGGACGGCGCCGTCGACGGCCTCGACCTCGACCTCCTGCGCCGCTCGCGCGTCGAGCTCCGCGCCGCCCCGATCGCCGCCGATCCCGCCGGCGCGACCGACGTGTTCGTCTCCGTGAAGCCGGGAGTCGTGTACCGGATCGCGCGTTGACCGGCGGCGCCGTCAGCGCGCCACGATGACGACGAAGAGGTCGCCGCCGCTGCCATCGTCGTCCTCCCAACCGCCGGGCACCTCGACGAACTCGCGATCCTTCAGCGTGGCGGGCGCGTCGACCTCGAGCACGTCGGGCCCGAAACGGACGCGCAGCGGCTTCCCGCTCGCGCGCGCCGCGTCGCGCCGTCGCAGCTCGATCTCGACGAACACGTCGCCGTCCACGTCCCACGCGTGTTCGTCGATGCGCGCACCGAGCCGGTAGAAGTCGGCTCGGAAGGGGAGCGCGTTGCGCCGGCGTTCGTTCTGCTCCGCGGCTTCGTCCTCGTCCGCGAGGTCGGGGATGTCGGCGCGATCCTCGAGATGGTGGCGCAGCTCGTGCCGGATCGTTTCCTCGATCTCCGCGGGGATGTCGAAGCGCGGATCGTCGCGCGCGACCGCGAGGAAGGAGCCGAAGTAGAGGTGGATCGACGAGAACAGCGGCGTGTTCTCGGGATGCCAGTCGCGGTGGACGCACTCGCCGAGCGTGAAGAAGTCGGGGAGCTGGGGATGCACGCGCGAGCCGCGCTCGATCACGAGCTTGTCGATCCCGACGCGGAACTCGGCGGGAATCGCTTCGAAGCACCGCAGCGCCGTCCGTTCGAAGTCCTCGAATCGCACTCCGTCCCTCCGGTCGTGGGCCTAGACTCTAAGCGTCGTGGCGGCGGAGCGACGGACGTGGTGGACACTGTGCATGGGGTGCAGCTCGAGACGCTGTTGACCGCGGAAGCGATCGACGCGCGCGTTCGCGAACTCGCGGAACGCATCGAGCGCGACTACCACGATCGACCGCTCACCGTGATCGGAGTGCTGAAGGGGAGCGTGTTCTTCCTGGTCGATCTGATTCGCAGGCTGCGGATCCCCCTGCGCCTCGAGTTCGTGCGGGCTTCCTCCTACGGATCCGAGATGACGTCCTCCGGCACGGTGAAGCTCAGCGAGCTCGACGAATCGTTCGAAGGTCGTCACGTGCTCATCGTCGACGACATCCTCGATTCCGGTCGCACGCTGCTCGCGTTGAAGGAGCGGATCGCGCGGGCGCACCCCGCTTCGGTGAAGACGTGCGTCCTCGTCGACAAGCGGACGACGCGCGCGGTGCCGATGGACGCCGACTATCGCGCGTTCGAGATCGAGGACGTCTTCATCGTCGGGTACGGGCTCGACTGGGCCGAGCAGTTCCGCAACCTGCCGCACATCGCGCGCGTGATCCCGACCGACGGAGCGCGGCCCGCATGACCGACCGCCGCGTCCCGATCGCGATCTGCGCCGGAGTCCGCACTCCGTTCGCGCGCGCGTTCGGGCGCTATCTCGGAGCGACGGCGGACGATCTCGCGCGCGCCGTGATCGCCGAGACGATCGCACGCTCCGGTATCGATCCCGGGCGGCTCGACGAAGTCATCGTCGGGTGCGCCGGTCCGCCGGTCGAGGCGATGAACGTCGCCCGCGTCGCGGCGCTGCGCGCCGGAGTTCCGGACTCGGTCCCGGCGACGACGGTCCATCGCAACTGCGGCTCTGGCCTCGAGGCCGCCGCGACCGCGCTCGAGCGCGTGCGCGCCGGAGACGGCGGCTTGTTCGTCGCCGCGGGCGCCGAGTCGATGACGGAGGCGCCGTTCCAGATGGGAAGGCGCGGCCAACGCGGCCTGCTGCGGATGAACCGCGCGCGCGGGATCGGCGCGAAGCTCGCGGTGGCTCTCAAGCTCCGTCCGAGCGAACTGCTCGCGCACAACACGCTGCGCCCCGCGCTCACCGACCCGGTCAGCGGGCTGTCGATGGGGGAGACCGCGGAGGTCCTCGCTCGCGAGTTCTCGATCTCGCGCGCGGAGCAGGATGCGTTCGCCGCGGAGAGCCAGCGACGAGCGGCGGCAGCGCGCGAGCGCGGCGTGTTCCGCGAGGAGAGCATGTCCTTCGCGGTGCCCCCGGCGCTCTCGGCGCTGGTCGTCGAGGACGACGGGATCCGCCCGGAGGTGACCGTCGAATCGCTCGCGCGCCTGCGCCCGGTGTTCGATCGTCGCTTCGGCACGGTCACCGTCGGCAACGCGTGCCAGCTCACCGACGGCGCCGCCGCGCTGCTCCTCGCTTCCGAGGATCGCGCCCGCGAGCTCGGGCTGCCGATCCTCGGTCGCATCCGCGACGCGGTGAGCGTGGGAGTCGATCCGCGGCGCATGGGGCTCGGCCCGGCGGTCGCGATCCCGCGCCTCCTCGCCCGCAACGGTCTCGCGCACAGCGACGTCGACCTCGTGGAGATCAACGAAGCGTTTGCGGTGCAGGTGCTCGCCTGCCTGAAAGTGCTCGGCGCGACTGCACCGGACCGCGCGCGCTTGAACCCGAACGGCGGCGCCATCGCGCTCGGTCATCCGGTCGGTGCATCGGGCGTCCGTCTGATCTGGACTCTCCTGCTCGAGCTGCGCCGCCGCGGCGCACGAACCGGGATCGCGTCGCTCTGCGTCGGGGGCGGGCAGGGCGTCGCGGCGTTGGTCGAGGCGGAGTCACCGTGAGCCGCCACTGCCGAGTCGAATCCCGCGGCGCCGTCGCGCTGGTAGTCCTCGACGTCGCGGGGCGATCGCTGAACGTGCTCGACACCGAGGTCTTGAAGGACATCGGCGACGCGGTCGTCGAGGCGGACGCGCTGCCGTTCGCGCGCGCGGTGGTGGTGATCAGCGGCAAGCCCGCCGGTTTCTGCGCGGGCGCCGACGTCGAGGCGATCGGCTCGGTGCGGTCCGAGGAGCAGGGGCGCGCCGCCGCGGCGCTCGGGCAGGCGACGTATGCGCGGATCGAGCGGGTCGCGAAACCGGTGGTCGCCGCGGTTCACGGAGCCTGCCTCGGCGGCGGTCTCGAGCTCGCGCTCGCGTGCGACGCGATCGTCGCGACCGACGCGCCGAACACGAAGCTCGGTCTTCCCGAGGTGCGCCTCGGGATCGTCCCCGGATTCGGCGGAACGCAGCGGCTCCCGCGACGGATCCGCTTCCCGAAAGCGCTCGAGCTGATCCTGACCGGGCGAACGCTGGCGGCGCGACAGGCGAAGCGCGCGGGGATCGTCGACGACGTCGTTCCGCGCGAGTTCTTGGAGAGCGCTGCGTGCGAGTACGCGATCCGCCTCGCGGACGGCAAGCCGCCGCTGAATGCCGGCGCGCGGGGCGGCGTGATGGCGGCGATCCTCCGCGCCGGTCCCGTGCGCCGCTTCATCATCGGACGCGCGCGCGCGCGGATCCTGCGCGAAACGCGCGGCGTGTATCCCGCTCCGCTCGCGGCGTTGGACGTCGTGGAGCGCGCATTCGGCTCCGATCGGGCGGCCGGTTATGCGGCTGAGGCCGCGGCGGTCGGCAAGCTCCTCGCCGATCCCGTTTCGCATCGCTTCATCGACCTGTTCCGAACCACCGAGGCGCTGAAAAAGTCCGGCGTCGCGCCCGACTGGCAACTCGACGGCAAGACGATCGGCATCATCGGCGCGGGAGTGATGGGGAGCGGGATCGCGCTCGCAGTCCTGCGGGGCGGTGGGCGCGTGCGGCTCGTCGAGAATCGGCGAGAGGCGCTCGAGAAGGGATGCGGCGCGATCGCGCGCGACGTCCGGGCGGACGTCGAACGCGGCCGGCTGTCACGCCGGGACGGCGGCGCGCTGCTCGACCGGCTCGAGCCGTCGCTCGAGATCAGCGGCCTGCGCCGCGCGGCCGTCGTGATCGAAGCCGTGGTCGAGAAGCACGAAGTGAAGCGCGACGTGTTCCGCGCGGTCGAGCGTCAAGTCGATGCCGACACGATCCTCGCGACGAACACGTCGTCGTTGTCCGTCGCCGCTCTCGCGGCGGAGCTCGACGATCCGCGGCGGCTCGTCGGCCTGCATTTCTTCAATCCGGTCGCGCGCATGCCGCTCGTCGAGGTCGTCGTCCCGGCGGGCGCGAACGCGGGCCACGCGGCGATCGTGACCGCGCTCGTGCGGGATCTCGGCAAGACGCCGATGCGCGTCACCGACTCGCCGGGCTTCCTCGTCAACCGCGTGCTGGCTCCCTACCTCGCGGAGGCGCTGCTCCTCCTCGAGGACGGCGCGTCGCCCGAGACGATCGAGGGGTATCACCGCGATCTCGGCTTCCCGATGGGGCCGCTGCACGTGATCGACGCGGTCGGTCTCGATGTCGCGAACGAAGTCGCGCGCGTGCTCGCACCGTTCCTCGGGGCGCGCGTCGGGCACCCGCGCGTCGGCGAGCGACTCGCGGCGGCGGGGCATCTCGGCGACAAGACACGCGGCGGCATCCACGTCTCGGACTCGCGCCGTCGCTCGCGCCCCGCGCCGTGGCTCGCGGACGCTCTCGCCGCGGCGCGCGCCGAGCGATCGGCGGCGGGGGATCGCTCGACTTCCGCCAGCGATCTGGATCGGCCGTTCCTCCTGCTGTTGGCGGAGGCGGCGCGCGCGTGGGCGGATCGCGTGGCCGCGGAGCCGCGCTTCGTCGACGCCGCGATGGTGCTCGGCGCGGGCTTTCCCGCGTCGCTCGGCGGTCCGCTCACCGAGATCGTCCGCCGCGGGCCGAGTGCCGTCCTCGACCGACTGCGCGCCCTCGCCTCGATTCACGGCCCGCGGTTCCTTCCGGACGCCGCGCTCGAAGCCGCGTTCTCGGACTTGATCCGCTTCGGTCAGCGCCCGTAGGATCGACGTCCGTTCCCCGCGCCCCGCCCCAACCGCGCGGCCCGCCAACAGAAGGGTTCGTCATCGAATGCGTCTTCCCGCAGCTTCTTCCGCGTTCGCGCTCGGCGCGTTTCTCTGCATCGGGACCGCGGCCCACGCCGCGACGTTCAACGTGTCGCCGCCGTTCGACATCCAGAGCGCGGTGAACGCCGCGCTCGTGAACAGCGACGTGGACGACACGATCAACGTGGCGTCCGGCAACTACAACGAACTCGTGACGATCGATTACACCGGCAAGACCCAGCGCACGCTGACGCTCGTCGGCTCCGGCGGCGGTCGGCCGGTGATCAAGCTCGGCGTCGTGATCCACGCATCGAAGTTCGTCACGCTCAAGAACTTCAAGGTCGAATCGCCGCTCGGCGACGGACTGCCGGCGATCGGTATCGATCATTCGCGGCGCGTGCTGATCCAGCAGTGCGTCGGCAAGGTCGGTGACGACTTCGGCGTCGCTGCGACGTCGACGTTCGAGGTCGTGGTGGAGTCGTGCACCTTCTCCGGGATGGACGAAGGCGCGGGCGGCTTCGGCGGCTACGGGATCTCGATCTCCGGACGCTGCGGGCACGCCGTCCGGCGTTGCGTCACGAACAGCAACGAGCACGACGGGATCCTGGTGTCCGCGGACCGGTGCAAGCTGACGGACAACGAGTGCAACGCGAACGGCGACAACGGCATCCAGATCGTCGGTGAAGTCAATCAGGTGAAGAACTGCACCTGCGAGCAGAACGACTCGAACGGCATCCTCGCCGAAGGCGTGAACGATGTCCGTTCCAACGAGTGCCGCTCGAACACCAAGGCGGGGATCAAGTGGGGGTCGAACGGCGGCGGCGGGTTCTCCGGCGGCGAGATCCGCTCGAACACGATCGAGGACAACGACGGCGGCGGGATCTCGATGTCCGATGATCAGGACGGCTGCGACGTGAACGGGAACACGATCAACAGCAACACCGACTTCGGCATCCGGATCATCTCGGATCACCACCGCATCCACGGCAACTCGATCACCGGGACGAAGAACGGCGGCAACGGCGGTCACGGGATCGTGATCGAGTCGTCGGCAGAGGACAACTGCCTCGACGCGAATGCGTTCAAGTCGAACTTCGGCCAGGCCATCCAGGTCGCCGGCGATCGCAATTACCTGGTGAAGAACACCGCGAAGGGCAACGACGGCTTCGTGAAGGTGTCCGGCGCCGACGACAACGACGGGCGGAACAACGCCACCGAGACGGGCACGAACGACTTCCCGTAACAGCGACGCGCGCGACGCGGCGACGGAGACGCATGCCGAACGAACCGGCCGGGACGGTGGTCATCGGTCAGTCCGGCGGACCGACGGCCGTCATCAATCAGAGCCTCGTCGGCATCGTCGAGACGTGCCGAGGCGACGCGCGGGTCGCCCGCGTGCTCGGGGCTCGTCACGGAGTGAAG
>CAZBOK010000026.1:0-20789 GCA_964493525.1 uncultured Phycisphaeraceae bacterium
CGTCCTACGTCGGCTCGTGGGAGGACGTCACCGCGGCGAAGCAGGCGGCGCTCGCGCTGATCGATCAAGGAGCGGACGTGCTCTTCCACGACGCCGATGCCGCGGGGATCGGCGTGCTGAACGCCGCGGAGGAGCGTGCCGTGTTCGCGATCGGCTGCAACCAGGATCAGTCCGAAGTGAAGCCGAGCGTGGTCATCGCCAGCGTCGTGCTCGATGTCGCGCAGTCGTTCGTGAACGTCGCGACCGACGTGAAGAGCGGCGACAAGACCGGCCGGCAATACGATTTCGACGCGAAGAGCGGGGTCGTGCGGCTCGCGTTCAATCCGCGACTCGCCTCGCGGGTGTCGGCGGTCACGCGCGCGCGCGTGGAGCAGGAGCTGAAGCGGATGACCGGCGCCGGCGGGTGACGATGCGCGTCGTCCTGCGCGGCATCCGCAAGCGGTTCGCGTCCGCCGCGTCCGGCGCCCCGGCCCTCGACGGCGTCGACTTCGCCGCGGACGCCGGGCAGGTCGTCGCGCTCCTCGGCGAGAACGGCGCCGGCAAGTCGACGCTCGTGAACGTCCTCGCCGGACGCATCGCTGCGGATTCGGGCACGATCGAGATCGACGGTGCGCGCGTCTCGATCGGGTCGCCGCGCGAGGCGGCCGCGCGCGGGATCGGCATGGTGCCGCAACACGACGACGTGATCGGAGACCTCACCGTCGCGGAGAACCTCGAGCTCGCGCGGCTCGACCGGCGGCGCGGGCTCCTCTCGCGGCGCGTGCTCGCCGAGCGCCAGGCCGATGCCGAGCGGCGCACCGGCTTCACGCTCGCGGAGCCGCATCGGCGCGCCGACACGCTCGGGCTCGGCGAGCGCCAGCGCATCGAGATCGTGCGCGCGTTGTCGACCGGCGCGCGCGTCCTCGTGCTCGACGAGCCGACGGCGGTGCTCACGCCCGACGAGGCGGATCGATTGATCGACGAGATACGGCGGCTCGCGCGCTGTGGCATGGGCGTGGTCTTCATCACGCATCGACTCGCCGAAGTCGACGCGGTCGCCGA
Source organism: uncultured Phycisphaeraceae bacterium (assembly GCA_964493525.1). GTDB lineage: Bacteria > Planctomycetota > B15-G4 > B15-G4 > JADJEK01 > CAZBOK01. The sequence goes on from CAZBOK010000026.1 coordinate 1,042, forward strand.
TCGCGTGACGGTCCTGCGCCGCGGTCGCGTCGCCGCGCGGTTCGACGCGCGGCCGTTCGACTCCGCGGCGCTGGTGCATGCAATGGTGGGGGAGTCGGGCGCGGCTCCGCGCGAGCGCGGCTCCCGCGCGGCGTCGTCGCCGGCACGCGACGCTGCGGCGCGGATCGCGGTGGACGGGCTCGCCGCGGGACGACTGCGCGCCGCGACGTTCGCGGTCGGCTCGGGCGAGATCGTCGCGGTGGTCGGCGTCGACGGGAACGGGCAGCGCGAGCTGTTCGAGTGCATCTCCGGCCTGCGCGCTCCCGACGCCGGCACCATCGCGATCGACCGCCGACCGCTCGACCGATCGGAGCCGGCGCTCGCGCGTGCGCTCGGTCTCGCGATCGTGCCGGAGGATCGCCGCGGCGCGGGGTTGGCGCCGTCGCTCTCGATCGCGGAGAACCTCCACCTCGCGACGCCGGCCCTCGCGACCGTCGGCCGCGGACCGTTCCTCCCGCGCGGCGCGCTCGCCGCGAGCGCCGCGACGGCGCGCGACCGGTTCGGCGTGCGCGGCGCGGAGCTCGGTGCGCCTGCGTCGGCGTTGTCGGGCGGGAATCAACAGCGCGTCGTGCTCGCGCGCGAGCTCGCGGTGCGCCGCGAACCGCCGCGCGCCGTCCTCCTGCAGAACCCGACGCGCGGACTCGACCTCGTCGCGACCGCGTTCGTTCGCGACGAGGTCGCCCGGCTGCGCGACGAGCACGGCGCGGGAATCCTGTGGATCACGAGCGACCTCGACGAAGCGGAGGACGTCGCCGACCGGATCGTCGTGCTCGCGGCCGGTCGCGTGGTCGCGACGCTTCCGCGCGGTGTCGATCGCGCGACGATCGGGCGCGCGCTCGCGGGAGGCGCGCCGTGAACCGCGTTCGAACGATCCGCGCCGGGATCGTGCGCGCGCTCGCGCCGCTCCTCCTCGCGCCGGCGTTCGGGGCGCTGTTGCTCGCGTGCGCCGGCTTCGAGCTCGGTCCGGCGGCGACGGCGTTCCTGCGCGGCTCGCTCGCCACGCGGGCCGGGCTCGCGGAATCCGCCGTGGCGGCCACTCCGCTCCTGTTCACCGGACTCGCGGTGCTGCTTTCGTTCCGCGCCGGCCTGTTCAACATCGGCGCCGAAGGACAACTGCTCGGCGGGATGCTGCTCGCCACCGCGGTCGCGACGCGCGTCGATTCGGCGGCGGCGATCCCGTGCGCGCTCCTCGCGGGACTTGCGGGCGGTGCGATCGTTGCCGCGTTCGCCGCGCTCTTGCGCTTCGCGCGCGGCGTCCCCGAGGTGCTCACGACGCTCCTCCTCAACTTCGTCGTGCTCCATCTGGTCGGGCTCGCGGTGCATGGCTTCCTGCAGGAGTCCGCACGCACTCTCCCGCAGAGCGACGCGATCACAGCGGCCGCGGAACTGCCGCGCTTCCTGCGCGGGACGCGGCTCCACGCAGGGTTCGGGATCGCGTTCCTGGTCGCGGCCGCGGTCGCGGCGCTCTTGTTCGTGACGCGCTTCGGATTGCGCGCGCGCGGCGCGGGGGCTTCGCCGCGGGCGGCGCGCCTCGCGGGATTCCCCGTCGCGCGCGACCTCTCGATCGCGCTGGTCTTGTCGGGCGCGCTCGCGGGGCTCGGCGGCGCGGTCGAGATCTGCGGCGTCACGCATCGGCTGACCGACGATCCATCGCGCGGCATCGGCTACACGGCGATCGCCGTCGCGCTGCTCGGGCGGCTGCATCCGCTCGGCGTGGTCGGCGCCGCGCTGTTCTTCGGCGTGCTCGAAGCGGGCGGCGCGGCGCTGCAGCGGAACGTCGGCGCGCCGCTCGGTCTGGTGCAGGTGCTCGAAGCGCTGCTCCTGCTCGTGACGCTCCTGCTCGACTCGGATCGATTGCGCGAGCGGCTCGCGATCCGCCGCGCGGTCGCCGCTGGGCGCGCGTCGTGAGCTGGATCGACCTCGCCCCGGCGTTCCTGCTCGCGGCGATCGCGGCGGCGACGCCGCTCCTGCTCGCGGCGCTCGGCGAGTTGATCGGCGAACGCGCGGGCGTCGTGAACGTGGGGCTCGAAGGGTTGATGCTGATCGCCTGCGCGGCAGGCGCGCTCGCTGCGGATGCGAGCGGCAGCTCGTGGGTCGGAATGGTCGTGGCGGTCGCGGCGCCGTTGCCGTTTTCGGCGGCGTTCGCGGCGTGCGTCGTGTTCGTCCGCGTCGACGCGATCGTCGCGGGAACCGCGCTCAACCTGATCGCGCTCGGCCTCACCGGATCCGCGTGGCGGATCCTGAGCGGCGTGTCCGGCGCGGCGATCGTCGTGCCTGCGCTCCCCGCCGCGCTGTTTCCGGTGATCGGGCTCGCCCTCGTGCCGGCGGTCGCGGCGTTCCTGTCGCGCACCCGAGCCGGGCTCCTCTTGCGCTCGTGCGGCGACGACGGTCGAGCGGCGGAGAGTCTCGGCCTGCCGGTGGCCAGGATCCGGACGCTCGCCGTCCTGTTCACGGGACTCCTCTGCGGCCTCGCCGGCGCGCATCTCGCGCTCGTCCTGTCGCGCACGTTCGTCGAGGGGATGTCGGCCGGCCGCGGATTCCTCGCGCTCGCCGTCGTCGCGTGCGGCCGGCGGCATCCGGTCGGCGCGCTCCTCGCGGCGCTCCTGTTCGGCGGCGCCGGAGCGCTGCAGTTCCAATTCCAAGCCGCGGGAAGCGGCGTTCCCTACCAGTTGTTCCTCATGCTCCCGTACGCCGTGACGCTCGTCGTCCTCGCCGTCGTGATGCGTGGCCCGCGGGCGCGGCGCGGGGTGGACGCGTGCTGAACCGCGATGCGGAGTGCGAGGTCGCACTCGAGACTCCGTCCGTCCGCGTGCGTTGCGGAATCGATCGATCGTCGATAACTCCCGCGCCCGACGCGAGGTGGACGCTTCGCGGCTCGCGTCGCTGAGACGGCGGCACGCGGTCGCGGGATTGCTGGACCTGAACGGTCCCGCCGCGCCGGAACGGTTCGCCCCCGATGATGCGAAGCCCGATCTCGATCGCCTGCACTGTTGCCGCCGTCACGGTTGCCGCCGTGGCGTTCGCGTCTCCGGTCCTCGGTCACGGCGGGATGCTGCGCGGTCCGACGCCCACGTTGCCGCCGGGAGTCGGACCTCCCGGAACGGGCGGGCCGGGCGGCGGACCGAACACGCGCGGCGGCGGCCCGACGACTCCGGGCGGCGGCGGCGGAATGGGGGCAAGACGGCGTCCCGCGACCCCGTCGCTCACCGGGTGGGAGACCTGGTGGGAGTTCAACAAGGAGCCGTACCTCAACCTGCGCGCGCGACTGCATGTCGGGCCGCGGACGCAGCAGGCCTACTCCGATCAGGTGCTGTTCGCCGAAGGGCCGGACCAGCGCGTCGCGATGGCGGTCGTCGTCGAGCAGATCCTGCCGTCGCTCAGGCAGTGCGCGCGCGACTCCGACGCGGACGTCGTCGATTCCGCGGTGCTCGCGCTCGCGCGCATGACGCCTCCCGATCGATCGAAGCTCGTGTTCGACGACGTGATGGCCGCGCTCCCGAACGACGCGCCCTCGGTCCGCCAGGCGGCGCTCCTCGGCCTCGGCCTGTTGCGCGACGAGCGCGGCCTCGCGCCGATGATCGGCGTCCTCGAAGGGTCCGACGACGGGCGCCGCGCGCTGCGCGAGAAAGGGCAGGTCGACGACCTCCTCCGCGGCTTCGCGGCGGTCGCGCTCGGCCTCGCCCACAACCCGGCGGCGATCGATCCGTTGAAGCGCGCGTTCGCGCGCGCCGACCAGGACGACGTGAAGGCATCGGTGCTGATCGCGCTCGGCGAATTCGGCGACGACGCCGATGCGCCGCCGAAGCTCGTGCCGTGGCTGCTCGATCTCATCGACGACGACTCGAGCGACATGGTGCATGCGCAGGTGCCGATCGCATTGTCGCGGCTCGGCGAGTGCGCGCGCCCCGCGCTGCCTGCGCTCGTCAAGCTCTTGACCGCGCGCCGCACGCACGAGCCGGTGCGCGAATCCGTGGCGATCGCGCTCGGCAAGCTCGCGGCGCCCGAAGACGTCGAGGCGGTCGCGGCGCTGAAAGACCTGGTGGAGACCGGCGGGGACGAAGGCGCGAGCCATTTCGCGTTGATCTCGCTCGGAGAGATCGGCGCGCGCGCCGCGGGCGACCTCGAGAAGCACGACGCCGTCGTCGACGACCTCACGCGGTTCCTGTACCGCGCGATCTCCAAGCCGGTGAACCAGCACCAACTGCCGTTCGCGGCGACCGGGCTGGCGTTGATGGGGCAGGCGTATCGCAAGGACGCGCCGCAGCGCAGCGAGTTCGCGAACAAGATCGCCGACGCGCTCGGCGAGACGAAGAACCCGATCCACGTCGGCGCGCTCGCCGTCGCGCTCGGCCTGCTCGACGCGCGCGTTCACGGGCCGATGCTGCTGAAACTCCTGAACGACACCGCCGATCGCCCGCTGCGCGGCCACCTCGCGGAAGCGCTCGGCCTGATGGGTTACTCCGACGCGACCGCGACTCTCACGCGGATGCTGAACGACGAGGACGACACCGCATACCGCCTGCAGATCGCGACCGGCCTCGGCCTGCTCGGCGATCCGGCGGTGACCGGCATCCTGGTGCAGCGCCTCGATCGGATGAAGACCTTGTGGGAGACCGCGTCGACCGCGAAGGCGCTCGGCCTGGTCGGCGACATCACCGCCGTCGCGCCGCTCCTGAAGGTCGTCGAGAACAAGTCTCGTCCCGCACTCACGCGCGGCTTCGGCTGCGTCGCGCTCGGCCTGCTCGGCGAGCGCACGCGCCTGCCGTGGAACGCTCACTTGAAGTACGGCTCGAACTACCTGGTCCCGTTCCGGGTCCAGTCGGAGGTGCTCGACATCTTGTGAGCGTCGCGCCGCGACCGAGCCTCGCGGCGCACGGACCAAAATGGATTCCCCGGGCTCGGAGGCTGTTTTCCGCGTCGGGTGGGGCTGCGGAGCCAGGGCCCGGGGAATCTTGTTTCCGTCCGCGACCGAGTTTCCTGCCGCCGCCGTGCACCGCCGGATTCGTGGTGTAGTCTTCGTCCTCGAGCCCGGCGTCGGTCGGAGGTCACCCAGTGCGTTCGTCCACGGCAATCGGTGCGTCCGTCGTCGTGATCTGCCTCGGGCTCGCCGGACTCCCAGGCACCGTCCGCGTCCCGGAAGACCAACCCACGATCCAGCAGGGCGTCGACGCGGCCGTCGAAGGCGACGTCGTCTCGGTGCGCGCCGGCCGCTACGCCGAGCACGTGTTCCTCAACAAGCGCGACGGCCTCGTCATCAAAGGCCGCGGCAACGTGGTGATCGACGCCGGCGGATCGAGCTTCGCGATGAAGCTGAACAAGTGCGACGCGGTGCACCTGAAGCACCTCCGCTTCGAAAACGCCGGCACGCACGGACTCCACCTCTACAACTGCAGCGACCCCGTCATCTCCGACTGCACCGTGTCGAACGCCGCGCAGGACGGCATCCGCCTCGAGTACACGCTCGGCACGCGCCTGATCGGCAACCGCGTCGAACACGTCGGCGGCACCGGGATCCTCGACTCGATCGGCGGGTTCGCGCCGGTCGCCGCGGACGACGTCATCGCTTCGAACGAAGTGTCCGACTGCGGCGCGGCGGGGATCTCGCTGACCGGCGCGGTCAACCATCTGATCCGCAACAACCGCGTCGAGCGCGTCGGCACGACCGGCATCGCCGTCGATTCGACGACCGTCGTCGTGCGCGCGAACTCGGTGAAGCGCGCGGCGGGCGACGGCATCCGCGCCACCGGACTCGGTCACACGCTGGTGAAGAACGAGGTGAAGCGCGTCGGCGCGGACGGCATCTGGATCGACGCGGGGAACTCGCACTGCGAGAAGAACCGGATCTCGCGCGCCGCCGACGACGGCGTCGACGTGAGCGGCAAGAACGACCAGTTCTCGAAGAACGTGGTGAAGAAGTCCGGCGACAACGGCTTCGAGGTGAACGCGGCGCCGAACGAAGTGGTCGACAACCGCGCGACCGGCAGCACGTCGTTCGACCTGCTCGACGCGAGCGCGGGGCAGAACGTCTACGCCGGCAACGTGTTCCCGAAGGTCGGGCCTTGAGCGGCCCGGCGGTCGCCGCGCGGCCGCCTACTCGTCGAACTTCCCCTTCACGACGACGCTCTTCGCGGCCGCGCCGCGGTGCACTTCGATCTCGAACTCCTCGCCCGCGGCGGGCGCGCGCAGCGCCTTGCGGAGATCGGAGACGTTCTTCACGTCCGACTTGCCGACGCGGACGACGACGTCGCCGGGCTCGAGCCCGACCTTCGCGGCGAGGCCGCTCGGATTCACTTCGTCGATCTTCACACCGTCCGCCGGCGCGTCGCGGTTCGGCGTGATGCCGAGCAGGCGGCTGCTGCCGGTGAAGCCCATCGACGCCATCGCCGGCGGATCGAACGTGGGCCGCGTCGTCGCGTCCGCGACGTCGACGAGCACGTCGTACGCGGTCTGCGCCACGCGCGCGGCCTTGTCGGCGTCGATCGTGCCGGGGTCGTCCGCGGGCGTGTGGTACTGCTCGTGGATGCCGGAGAAGAAGAACACCGTGGGGACGTCCTTCTCGACGAACGGCAGGCTGTCGGACGCGGCGATGAACTGCGCCTGACCGGGGCGGATCGCGAGGCCATGCGCCTTCGCGAGCTCCGCGGTCCGCTCGAACAGACCTTTGCTCGCGGAGAGCACGTCGATCGAGTGCGGGTCGTTGCGGCTGATCATGTCGAGGTTCACGTACGCGGCGATCTTGTCCCACGCGAGCGGGGCGCGCTTCTGGAACGCGTACGAGCCGAGCAGGCCGCGCTCCTCCGCGCCCCACGCGCACAGGACGATCGAGCGCTTCGGATGGTGGCCGTGCGCCGCTGCGGTCGCGAGCGCGTTCGCGACCTCGCACACCGCCGCGGTGCCGGACGCGTTGTCGTCCGCGCCGTTCCAGATGTTGCCGGTGCCGTCGACGCCGACGTGGTCGAAGTGCGCGCCCATCACGACGTACTCGTCCTTGAGCGCCGGATCGTTCCCTTCGAGCACGCCGCAGACGTTGTAGGTCGTCGCGCTGAAGTCGTGCGCGACCGAGAGCTTCACGTCCGCGCCGGACTCGGCGAGGTCGAGCAGCTCGCCGCCGACGCGGCGCGCGACGCGCACGACCGGGATCGAGATCTCGTCGCCGGGAAGGTCGGCGAGGATCGCGCCGCCGGCGTCGTCGCCGTGCGGAGCGCGGCCGCCCATGCGGCGCGGATCGAGCGGCGGGCCGAAGTCGGCCTTCGCGGAAACGAACACGACGCCGATCGCGCCTTTCTTGGCGAGGTCGATCGCGCGCGTCTTCGACTCCTTGCGATCGTCGCCGCCGCTCAAGAACGCGATCTTGCCCTCGACGTCGCTTCCCGACAGCGCGGCCTTGCCGCTGACGTCGGCCGTCCCGGAGAACGCGAGCGGCGTGACGTCCTTCAGATCGTGCGTCGCCATCGACCCGATCGTGATCGAGCCGGTCGCCGGGCCGAGCTTGCCCTTCATCTCGAACGGCACCAGCCAGTCGTCGAGCAGCGGCTTGAAGCCGCAGCGTTCGAGCTCGCTCGCGACGTAGCGCGCGGCGGTCACCGCGCCGGCGTACCCGGAGTCGCGGCCCTCGAGTGCATCGGCGGCGAGGAAGTCGACGTGCGCGCTCATGCGCTGCGCCGTGATCGTGTCCGACTGCGCGAGCGAGCGCGCCGCAGGAAGCACGCAGACGAGTGCGACGAGCGACACGACGCGGATTCGGTGGATGTTCATCGAGGTTCGACCGGTTGGAGTCGGATCGGATTCAGTTCGCCGGGCGAATCTACCGAAGCGTTGGACACCGGGAGTGTCCCGCGCCATTCCTGGCAGGCCCGAGCAGCGACGAGAGGATCGAGCGACGTGTCACAGTCCTCGCAGCCCGCACATCCGACCCATCAGGTCGCGGTCTACGTGTTCCGCCGCACGAACACGGGGCCACGCTACCTCGTGCTGCGTCGTTCGGCGGAATTCGAAGGGCTCTGGCGGCCGGTCCTCGGGACGATCCGCCCGGAGGAAGCGCTCGAGAGCGCCGCGATCCGCGAAGTGCGGGACGAGACGGGGATCGTGACGCCGCGCGCGCTGATCGATTTCGGGTTCCGCCACCGCGAGCAGATCGGGGACTTCGACCTCGTCGATTGGGGCGTCGGCTACGATGTCGGCGCCGATGAACCGCTCGTGCGGTTGGCGGGCGACTACCGCGAGTTCCGCTGGCTCGATTTCGAGCACGCCTACCACCGGATCGAGTTCGAGCCCTACCGCGAAGCGGTGCTCAAGCTCCACTTGCGGCTCTCGGGCTAGAGCGGCGGACCGCGCCGATCCCCGGCCATTCCGCCGGAAGCAACCCGCGGTGTGATCCGTTCGTGACCGGCTTCCCGGTCCGAGGTGACCCATGGCGACCCGAAAGTCCGAGCGCGGCGCGATCCTGCTCCTGGCGTTCCTCGCGTTGATGGTGATCACGGTCGTCGTCTCGCAGCTCTACATCGCGGCGACGGTCGACTTCGGGACCTCCTCCAACAACCTCGACGAAGTGCGCTTCGATTACTCGGCGCGCGCGGGCTTCGAGCAGGCCAAAGCATTGTTGATCCGCGACTCGAAGGACGAGGAGGAGCAGTCGGAGAGCGACGCGGGCGGCGCGGGTGGTGCGGGCGGCGACGGCGGCATGGGTGGGATGGGCGGAATGGGGGGGATGGACGGCGGCGGCGGGGAGGGGCAGGACAACTCGAACGAACCGACGGACTCCCTGCTGGACGGCTGGGCCGATCAGAAGGGGGAGACGCAGCAGCAGTACGGCGACTCGGTGAGCATCAAGATCCGCGTCGTCGACGAGGACCGGAAGTTCAACCTGCTCGCGCTCGCGTCCGACGACCCGGATTTCCGCGAGCACTGGAAGTCGGCGCTCGTGCGCCTCCTCGACACGTTCCGCGAGGACTCGAAGAAGGATCTCTCGATCGGCGATGCGACCGACCTCGCGGACCACATCGAGCGTTGGTTCAAGGGCGAGCGCCCGGACGATTTCCCCAAGCCGCCGCAATCGACCGACCCCGAGGACGAGCAGGAGAAGAAGAAGGTCTTCGACGACAAGGAGCAGGTGATCTACCCGCTCAGCATCGACGAGCTGCTCGCGATCGACGGCATGAAGGAAGAGATCCTCCACGGGTTCATGGAGAACGATCGCTACATCCCCGGGCTCGAGGACGTGGCGACCATCTACTCGTCGCTCGCGTTCGATCAGAAGGCGTTCGACAAGGAAAGCGGCAAGGACGAGGACGACGAGTTCAAGAGCCCGTTCAGCAACGACGACGACGACAACGGCAGCGGCAAGGGCGGGACGAAAGGCGGCTCGGGCAGCGGCTCGAAGACGGGCGGCAACGACGGCGGCTCGGGCTCCGGCTCGAAGGGGTCGGGGTCGAAGAACTCCGGGAAGGACGGAGCGAGCGGCGGCGCCGACGGCGGTGAGGACGGCGGCGGAGCGATCGACGGGGGAGGCGGCGACGGGACCGAAGGCGGCGGCGACGCCGCGACGAACTCGGGCCGCATCAACGTGAACACCGCACCGCTCGCGATCCTGCGCGCGATCATGCCGGAGGAATCGGTCCCCTACTCCGCGCTCGAGAAGGTCGACGAGTACCGCCGCAAGGCCTACGAGGAGGACGACTCGCTCTCCAAGAAGTTCAAGTCGAAGTTCGACAAGGGCCGCAAGTCCGACGATGGCCGGAACGACGGCAAGATGGGCGGCGACGACGAGAAGCAGAACGATCGCGACGAGGACAAGGAGGACTACCTCTTCCATTCGCCCGACGAGGTGTTCGACAAGGTCGAGAAGTACTTCAACACCCACTTCGACATCGATGACACGGCGCGCGACCGGTTCCAGTCGTCACTCGCGGTGAAGAGCAACGTGTTCTCCGTGTACCTCGAAGTGCGCAGCAATCAGGTCGGCGGCGCGCCGGTCGAGGAGCGGAACGGCAAGGAGTCGCCGCCGCAGCGCATCTACCGCTCGGTCGTCTGGCGCAGGAAGGGCGACGACGACAAGTGGCAGTGCGTCGAGATCATCCCGCTGCAGCAGTGGACGGGGATCCTGCCGCCGAACACCGAGGACTACCGGAAGGACCATCCTTACGGCTTCTGACCGGTCGGTCCGGACTCACGCGCCTCGTCCCAGCGCGGATTGACGCATCTCCGGCGCATCCGTACACTCCCGCGTTTCGCCGGGGCCGGCCCCCATGCGGACCGCCTACATCGCAGGCAACTGGAAGATGAACCTCGATTCGCGCTCGGCCGCCACCTTGGTGGACGGCCTGACTTCGGCACTCCAGTCGTTGCCGGGTCGCGACGTCGGCGTCTTCCCGCCGCTCACGATGGTCCGTGAAGTCGCGGAGCGCGCGCGCGGGACGTCGCTGCGCGTCGGCGCACAGAACTGCCATCAATCTGCGAAGGGCGCGTTCACCGGCGAGGTGTCGGCGATGCAGGTCAAGGACGCCGGCGCGACGTCGGTGATCCTCGGCCACTCCGAGCGCCGGCGTGACTTCGGCGAGGACGAGGCGCTGCTCGCGAAGAAGCTCGCTGCCGCGCTCGCGGTCGGATTGAAGCCGCTGCTCTGCGTCGGCGAGCGGCTCGAAGAACGCGATGCCGGCCGCACCTTCGACGTCGTCGCGCGCCAGACGCTCGGTGCGCTCGAGCCGTTCTCCGCCGGCCAGCTCGCCGACCTGACGATCGCTTACGAACCGGTCTGGGCGATCGGCACCGGCCGCAACGCGACGCCGGCGCAAGCGGCGGAGGTCCACGCGCACCTGCGCGGCGTGCTCGCGAACCGCTTCGACGCGTCGTTCGCCGCGCGCACGCGCATCCTCTACGGAGGATCGGTGACGCCCGACAACGCGGCCGCGCTGCTCTCCGCGAACGACGTCGACGGTGCACTCGTCGGCGGCGCGTCGCTCGATCTCCAATCGTTCCTGGCCATCGTGAAAGCGACGGCCGCGAATTCGAACCCGTCAAACCTGTCGTCCCCGTCGAAGCCCGTGGAACCCGCGCGATGACCGCTCTGCTGATGACGTTGTTGTGGATCGTGTTCACCGTCTCCGCCGTCCTGCTCGGATTGATCATCCTGGTGCAGGAAGGAAAGGGCGGTGGTCTCGCGGAAGCGTTCGGCGGGATGGGGCAGGAGACGTTCGGCGTCGGCGCGCAGGGCGTGAACCGCGTCACGGGGATCCTCGCCGGGATCTTCCTGTTCTCCGCGATCTTCATCAACAAGTGCGCGTTCCAGGGCGACACCATCGGCCTGCCGAGCGCGCCGCCGACCGACAACTCAGCGCCCGCCGATCCGGGCGCGACCGGCGGCACTCCCCCGGCGCCGCCGTCGGACGGGAAGTGACCGACCCATGGAGCAAGCCGACGTCCTGAACCTGCTGCGCGAGAGCCACGCGATGCTCGAAGGACACTTCGAGCTTTCTTCGGGCCTGCGCTCCGATCGGTATTTCCAGTGCGCGCTCGTCCTCCAGCATCCCGGCAAGGCCGGTCTGCTTGGGGTCGCGCTCGGCGAGCGCTTTCGCGACGATCGCATCGACGTGGTGATCGGCCCCGCGATGGGCGGGATCATCATCGCGCACGAAGTCGCGCGGTTCCTCGGCGCGCGCTGCCTGTTCACCGAGCGCGTCGACGGGAAGATGGCGCTGCGGCGCGGCTTCACGCTCGATCCGCGCGAGCGCGTGTTGATCGTCGAGGACGTCGTGACGACCGGCGGCTCTGCCGCGGAAGTGGTCCAGCTCGCACGCACGCTCGGCGTCACGGTCGCCGGCGTCGGTTGCATCGTCGATCGCACGGGCGGCAAGAATCCGTTCGACGTGGACTTCCGCCCGCTCGCCACCGTCGAAGTGAAGACGTGGAAGCCGGAGGACGATCCGCTCGCGAAGCAGGGTTCGATCCCCGTCAAGCCGGGCAGCCGCACCGCGACCGCGGCGCGCGTCGCGGGTTGACGGCGAGCGGTTCAAGAGCGGAGACCAGATGCCGGTGTCGATGACCGGATTCGGACGGGCGGAAGCCAAGGACGGCGACCTCGCGGTCACCGTCGAGGCGCGCTCCGTCAACAACCGGTTCCTCTCCGTCCGCATCAAGGCGCCGCCGCGGCTGTCGCGGTTCGAAGGCGGCATCGAGGAGCGCGTGCGCGAAAAGGTCGCGCGCGGCAGCGTCGAGATCTCCGTGCGCATGACCGGCCGCGTCGCGCCGGCCCGCCCGCAGGTCGACCTCGAGCTCGCGAAGGCGTGGGTCTCGGCGGCGCGCGAACTGCAGCGGGGGACGGATCTCCCCGGCTCGATCGCGCTCGATCACCTCCTGTCGTTGCCCGGCGTCGTGACGCTGGAGGACGACGGCCGCGTCGACGATCGCGAGTCGGCGCTCGTGCATCGCGGCGTCGATCTCGCGCTGACCGCGCTCGCGCGCATGCGCGCGGCGGAAGGCGCGCGGCTCGCGAAGGAGCTGCGCACGCTGCTCACACGCGTGACGAAGCACGCGCTCGCGATCGAGAAGCGCGCGCCCGACGTCGCGGTCGAGGTGCAGAAGCGGCTGAACAAGCGCATCGAGCGGTTGCTCGCGAAGGTTGCGGCGCCGGTCGACGCCGGCCAGCTCGAACGCGAAGTCGCGTTGCTCGCCGACAAGGCGGACGTCACGGAGGAACTCGCGCGACTGAAGAGTCACGTGACGGCGTTCGAGCGCACGCTCGCGCAGTCCGGCCCGGTCGGTCGCGCGCTCGACTTCGTCGTCCAGGAGTTCGCGCGCGAAGCGAACACGGTCGGCTCCAAGAACCAGGACGTCGCGATCGGTCGCCACGTGCTTGCGCTGAAGGCGGACATCGAGCGGTTGCGCGAACAGGTGCAGAACCTCGAATGAGCGCGTCGAACGGGACGGTGAAGCCGGGAGCCTCGGGGGGCCGCGGACAACCCGCGCGCCGCACGTTCACGGGCGGCCTCGTGGTCATCTCCGGGCCTTCCGGCTCCGGCAAGACGACGATCGTCGATCGCCTCGAGAAGGACCCGCGCGTCGACGTCGCCGTGACCGCGACGACGCGTCCGATCCGCAAGGGCGAGAAGGACGGCGTCGACTATCACTTCCTGACCTGCGAGGAGTTCCAGCGCCGGATCGACCACGGCGACTTCCTCGAGTGGAACGAAGTGTTCCGCAACGGCCATCTTTATGGTTCGCTGAAGGCGCCGCTCGAAGCGGCACTCGGCAAACGCGATCGCTGCTACGTGATGGAGATCGACGTCGAAGGCGGCCTGACGCTGAAGCGCGCCGGCTACGACGGGCGGTACATCTTCATCGCACCGCCGTCTCTCGCGGAGCTCGAGCGGCGCATCCGCGCGCGCGCGACCGAGGACGACGGAGCAATCAAGGCGCGCATCGAGAAAGCGCGCTTCGACCTGAATCACAAGGACCACTACGACGTCGTGGTGGTCAACGAGGATCTCGAGCAAGCCTGCCGCGACGTGCGCGCGGCGATCGGACTCGACTGATCCGCAGACGGAACGACCCGGGGCGAGATGTCCCGGCCAGGAGGTGAGCGTGGATCGAAGACTGGTGTGGGAGCTGTCGGCGAAGTGCGGCGGAGTGTTCAAGTTCACGGTGTTGATCCAGAAGCGCATTCACGAGCTGGTCCGCGGCGCGCCGAAGCTCGTGAACGACCCGTCGAGCGACCCGATCACGATCGCCTTGAAGGAGATCGCTCAGGGTTTGATCGAGTTGCAGCCGATGACGCCGTCCGAGATCGAGGAGATGCAGAAGAGCCTCGAAGAGCAGGCCGCGGCGCAGACGCTTCTCGCTCGCGAGCAAGCCGGCCCGCAGCCGGGCGAGGTGTCGACGCGCGCCATCACCGAGTTCCTCAAGTCCTGAAGTCGATCCGACCGGAGAGATCCATGCAGACCTTCCGCTCCCGTTTCGCGGTGCTCGGCCTCGTCCTCGCGTGCGCCGGTTGCGCCACGCAGCTCGATTCGCGCGACACCGACCTGTACTCGATCAACGCCGACGACCTGAAGGCGCGGACCGAGGACGTCCTGAAGCAGAACGACTGGACGATCGTCGCGGAGACGTCGCCGCGCGTGACGAAGGCGTTCCTGGTGAGCGACGAGAGCGGCGGTCCGCGGACCGACGTGACGATCCGCTACAAGGAAGTCAGCGCCACGCAGTCGCGCGCGACGATCGAGGGAACTTCGGCCGGTGACTTCAACAAGTGGTCGCTCGGCATCCAGGGACTCGCGAACAAGAGCAAGGCGACGCGCGCGGTCACGCGCGTCATTCGCGACCTGAACGACAAGGTCACGGGCGCGCCCGCGCCGGCGACTCCGCCGAAGCCGTGATCCGCCGGCGCCGCGGGCTCGCGCCCGCGCGTCTCGTCCGCATCGAGAACTGAAACCGGGGCGCCGCGCCGATGCGCGGCGCCCCGGTCGCGTTCGCGCGCGAGCGCGCGATGCGTTCAGCCGCCGGCGCGCGCGCGGCCGGCCGGATCGACGGGCTTCTCCCCCGACTTCAGCATCCGCAGATTGTTCGTCGCGTCGCGCACCGCCGTGCTCGCGGCGTCCTTCGCGGCGGAGTCGGCCTCGTTGTCGTCGAGCACGCGCTTCCCTTCGTCGATCGCGCGCTGATAAAGGTCCGCCGCGTGATCGAGGTCGCGGTTCAGGTGGTACTGGAGGATGAGCGCGGTGTCGTTCAGGAAGGACGGGTTGTTCGGCGCGAGCTCGATGGCGCGCTCATAGGCCGCGTAGGCCTGCTCGTACTGCCCGGTCTCGCGGCACAGGAACGCATAGTTGTTCCACTGATCCGCCCACGGGCTCACGACGTCGAACTCCTCGGCGCAGACCCTCGCGAGCTCGCGTGCGCACGCCATCGCCTCGGGCGTGTCCTTCGCGACCTCTTCGCTCACCAGCGAGAGAATCTGGCGCAGCGAGCGGCGTTTCGGGTCGGCTTCGATCAACGCGCGGAACCGCGGTGAGTCGTTCGCCTCGAGCTCCGCGAACATCGCCGTCGCCTTGTCGTGCTGCCCGTCTCGGAACAGAGCGAGCGCCTCCTCGTAGCGGCACCCCGACCTGAAATCGGAAGCGAGCCGCACGCACTCCGCGAAGTCCTTCCGCAATCCCTCGAACTGTCCGGCCGTGCCGCGCACGATCCCGCGGTGGTAGAGCGCGAGCGCGCGCGTCCGCTTGGCGATCTCGTCGCCGCCCTTCACGGAGTCGACGACGCGATCGAGGAGGTCGACGAGCCGCTTCCGGTCCGCGGCACCGGTCGCGAGGAGCTGATCGAGGTTCGAGTAGGAATCCTCGATCGTCGCGTCGGCGAGCAGCGACTCGTGGAAGCGCTTCACCGCCTGATCGTTGTCCTTCACGACCTTCGCGGTCCAACCGAGTCCGTTCAGCGCCCAGCCGTTCTTCGGATCGACCTGCAGCACGCGCTGGTACGCCGCGTCGACTTCCTTGCGCACCGCCCGCGACGCGTCCGAGTCGTTGGCTGGCACGCTCGCGAACTTCACCGTGTACAGCGCGACGGCGTGCTCGAGCAGCGCGTCGACGTTCTTGGGCTCGATCTCGATTGCGCGTTCGGATGTCGCGAGAGCGGCGTCCTTCTCTCCGCGCCCGCGCTGGAAGCGCGACTTTTCGACGAGCGGCGCCGCAACCGTCGGCTTCAACGCGGCCGCTTCGTCGAACATCCGCAACGCGTCCTGCTCCGCCATCTCCTGGTCGCCGCCGTTGTTCTCGGCCTTGCGCGCCGCCGCCTGGTCGACCAGCGCGCGGGCGAGCTCGAGCGTCACGTCGAAGTCGTTCGGCGCGACCTTGATCGCTTCGAGCAGCGTCGCCACGGCATCGTCCGGTTGACCGTTCTGGCGCTGGCACTTCGCGAGTCCGAGTCGCGCCGCGGCGTCGTCCGGATGTGCGGCGAGGATCGCGTCGAAGCGCTGCGTCGCCTCATCGACCTTGCCCGACGTGAGCAGTCGCGAGGCGACCGCGATCGCGCCGGCATCGTCCTGCGGCGTCGCGAACGCATCGAGTGCGAGCAACATCGAACCGGCGATCGGGAGCAACAGCGAGCGGAGCGGCGGCATGGCGAGTTCTCTCGGTCAGGGAACGATCACTGAGCGGGTTTCTTGCGGAACGGTGCGAGCGCGGCGTCGAGGCGATCGAGCAGCGCCTTGGTCTCGGCGTCCGCGTTCGATTCGACGCTACGGGCGAGGACGCGGCGAATCGCGAAGGCGGTCCACTTCGCCGAGTTCTCGTCGCCGGCAGCGCCCGAGTCGGCGGCGAGCTTCGCGAGCACTTCGTCGACCTGACGCGAGAGCGCCGCGTGATCGCCGCGCGCGATCGTGAGGCTCGCGCGCGATTCGGCGAGGTCGGCGCGGCCGCCGTCGAGGTCGGCGAGTCGAGCGAACGCCTGCTCGGCCAGGTCGAACTCTTTCTTCTCGGTGTGCAGCTTGCCGAGGTTGAGCATCGCGTCGCCCCATGCCGAGCGGAGGTCCGCTTCGGCGGTCGCGTCATCCTTCGCGCCGGGGTACTGCTGTTCACCGAGCGCGATCGCCTTCTCGAACATCGGCTGAGCGCGATCGAGGTCGCGGTGCAGGTAGTCGAGCAGGATGAGAGCCGTGTCGTTCAGGAAGCGCACGTTGTCCGGCGCGAGCGCGATGCACTTCTCGTAGGCCGCCAGGCTCTCTTCGTAGGACTCGCACTCGCGCGCGACGAACCCGTAGTTGTTCCACCACGTCGCCGAATCGGGGGCGACTGCGGTGGCCCACTTCCACAGATCCCGGCTCGCGCCCATGGCGCGGAGATATCGCGCGTGCGCTTCGGGGTCGTTTCGATCGTTCCCGGCTTCGCCTCCGACGGCGGTGAAGACCGCGAACGCGAGCTCCTCGGTCGCCGATCGCAGCGCCGAGTCGTCGGGGTGCGCGCGCAGGAGCGGGTCGAGCGCGGCGCGCGCCGCTTCGGCGGCGTCGATCGTCGCGGCGAGATCGCCGAGGTCGCCGTGAAGCTTCTCGATCTCGACGAGATACCGCGCGGCGAACCAGTCCGAGTTGTCCTTCATCTCCGGGTCGGCGCCGCCGGCGAGCCGCATGCATGAGATCGCGCGGCGATAGTCGACGCGCGCGGCGTCCGCTTTCGCGATGCGATCGCCCGCGGTCGACTCCGCGGACGATGCGCGGAACCCGGCCGCGCGGAACTCGGCGGACGAAGCCCACACCTGCCCGGAGTAGTTCCACGCGCGTGCGATGGTCTTCGGCTCGGTCGCGGTGCGCGCGAGCCCCTCGTAGAACGCGGCGAGCTGGCCGTACCCGAGCTCGGGCCCGAGGTAGCTCCACAGCTCCGTGTGCGGCGCGTCCTGCAGCGGATCGCGCGCGATCGCGGCGAAGAGGATCCCGATCGCCTCGTCGCGCCGGCCGTCCGCCTTCCGCAGTTTCGCGAGCGCGAGCGCCGGCTCGGCCGAGCCGGGCGCGAGCGCCGACCAATCGTCGATCAACGATTCGGCTTCCGCGCGCGCGGCCCCGGCCTGCGAATCCTGGTCGGTCCCGATCCAGCTCTCGAACCGCGCGACCTGCAGCTCCGCGAGCGCGGCGACGACCTTCACGTCCTTCGCGCCGAGCTCGCGCGCGCGCGCGAGCGAGTTGTCGGAATCGTGGTCGCCGAGCGCGTCCTGCGCGAGCCCGCGCAGGAGGTGGGCGTGCGCGTCGTCGGCGTTCTTCGCGATGAGCCCGCCCGCGATCTCGAGCGTGCGCTCCGCCTCGCCGCGGTTCCAGGCCTCCCAGGCGGCGGCTTCGTCGGCGGCTTCCTCCGACTGCGCCCGCGCCGACATCGGGATCACGCCGAGCAGGATCGCGGCAAGGAACCGGTGCAACGACACGCGAGATCTCCTTCGGAACACGTCGGATTCAGGGAGGGCAGGGCGCGGATCGACGACCCGTAGGGGCCACCGGACGCATCGGTAACCCGCAAATCCCGGCCCGAGTCCGGGTCGAGAACGAGCTTGGTACAGTACCGCCCCTCCGGGAGGGCGACAAGGCGAGCGGATGGCGGCGAGCGATCACGCGGAAACCACGGACCGGGTCGTCGCGGTCGAAGGAGACCTGGTCCGCGGGCGGATCGAACTCCTTGCGTCGCACCTCGATCGAGCGCTCGAGTCGGGCGACAACGTCCTGCTCGATCTCACGAACCTCGGTCGCTTCGACTCGGCCGGCGTCGAGTTCCTCGTCCGCCGATTGAAGGAGGGGCAGGGTCGGATCCGCCTGCGCCGCGCCCGACCGGAGCTGCGGTCCTACCTCGAAGCGCTTCCTCCTCCGCACGTCTTTCGCGGCGAGGTGACGAGCCACTACCGGATGCCGATCGCCGAACTCCTGGTCGACACTGCCACGGAGGCGGTCGAGCAGGTGGGGCGGAAGGTCACGAGCTTCTCGACCCTCTTCCTCCAGGTGATCTACTTCGTCACGCTCGGCCCGTTCCGCGGCCACCGCATGCGAGTCGATCGCACGATCGACGAGCTGGTCCGGGTGGGGATCGACGCGATCCCGATCGTCTCGATGGTCGCGGTGCTGATGGGCTTGATCCTCGGCTTCCAATCCGCGTCGCAGCTCGAGAAGTTCGGCGGCGAGTCGCTGTACATCTGGTCCGCGAACCTCGTCGGTGTGTCGGTCACGCGCGAGATCGGGCCGATCCTCACCGCGATCCTGATCGCCGGGCGCAGCGGGTCGGCGATCGCCGCCGAGATCGGCACGATGGTCGTCACCGAGGAGATCGACGCGCTGCGCGTCATGGGTCTGAACACGGTCTCGTTCCTGATCGTGCCGAAGATCATCGCGCTGATGATCGCGCTGCCGTGCCTGGTCGTGCTCGCCGACCTCGTCGGCATCGGCGGCGGCTTCGTGACCGGCGTGGTCGTGCTCGGCGTGCCGTTCCACGAGTACCTCGGCCAGACGCGCGAGGCGCTGCACCTCGCGGACATCTTCACCGGCCTGATCAAGGCCACCGTGTTCGGACTGCTGATCGGGCTGACCGGCGCCGTGCACGGATTGATGGTGCGCGGCGGGTCGATGGAAGTCGGCTTGCGAACGACTTCCGCAGTGGTGTTCTCGATCGGCCTCGTGATCCTCTCCGACCTCCTCTTCACCGTGCTCTTCTACCTGTCGGAGATCTGAGCGCGTGGTCGAGTCCGAAACCACCGAGTTCACGCGCGTCGCGGCCGCGGCATCGTCGCCGCTGCGGGTGGAGGACGTGCGCCTGTCGTTCGAGGGGCACGACGTGCTGCGCGGCGTGTCGTTCGAGGTGCGCCGCGGCGAGATCTACGTGCTGATGGGGCCGTCCGGGTGCGGCAAGACCTCGCTCCTGCGCTGCCTCGTCGGGCTGCAGCGGCCGACCTCGGGTCGCGTCGTCGTGTTGGGCCAGGACCTCGTGAAGATGGACGAGGACCTGCTCGACCGCTTCCGGCCGAAGCTCGGCATGCTGTTCCAGTTCGGCGCGCTGCTCAACTCGATGAGCGTGCTCGACAACGTCGCGCTGCCGCTGCGCGAGCGCACGCAACTCGACGAGGCGACGATCCACGCGATCGTGAAGTTGAAGCTGTCGATGGTCGCGCTCGACGGCGCGCACCGGAAAATGCCGGCGGAGCTGTCGGGCGGCATGAAGAAGCGCGCCGGGCTCGCACGCGCGATGGCGCTCGACCCGGAGCTG
>CAZBOK010000027.1:0-20629 GCA_964493525.1 uncultured Phycisphaeraceae bacterium
CGGCGGAGTTGGTCGTGCCGCCGCTGCCGCCGCGCGAGCCGATCGCCGCCGGCGGCGCGACGGGAGCGATGTTCGTTCACCTCGAGGACGCGGGCGCGACCGTCACGAGCGGGGCGTTCGATGCGCTCGCCGCGGAACCCCAGGGCTCCCGGCTGCGGATCGCGCGCTGGCACGCGGATCAGGCCGGCGCGGTGCTGCGCGTGCCGTTGTCGTTCCCGGAGGAACACGAGCTCGAGATCCGCGCGGTGATGATGCGCCAGCCGGGCGGCGGCGCGCTGACCGCGTCGTTCGACGGCGCGGTGTCGACGAAGGACCCGATCGATCTCGCCACGACGCACGCGCGTTTCCTGCGGAACGTCGACCTCGGTACGGTCCACGCGACGCCCGGCGACCACGTGCTCGAGCTGCGCGCGGAGCGCGCCGGGGTCGTCTCGATCGACTACTTGTGGATGAAACCGCGTTCGAAGCGGTAGGGTCGTGCGCACGGGGCGATGGCGTCGAGGTCCTTTTCTTCCTTACGGAGTCTCTCGATGAAGTCCGTTCTCTCAGTTGCAGGTCTCGCTCTCGCTCTGCTCGCCACGCCCGCGTGTCAGTTCACCGACAAGGGCAACCACTTCGAAGGGCTCGGCGATCTCAACGGGAAGCAGTTCACGCACTACAACCAGTACAACGTCGGACTGAACCTCTTCTGGGTCGTCCCCTTCATGGGCCGCGGCACCATCGACGAGACGGGACAGGATCTCGCGTCCGCAGCGAAGAAGGACGGCGCGAAGACGTTGCGCATCGTCCAGTCGAGCAGCTCGACGTTGTGGTGGGTCGCGCCGCCGTTCTCGTTCATCATCACGCCGGTGACGGCGAACGTCGCGGGCGACGGGATCCAGTAATCGCGGCGAGGTCTTCGCGGCCGCGGGCGCGCTGCAGACTTGTGAAAACGTCCGACGTGGCGATCGACCGGTTGCGATGCCGGATCGCGGTGTCGCTCGTCGAACTCGGTCGCGCAACCGAGGCTCCGCGCCACGGCGCGGAGCCTCGGACTTGACCATTGAATGCGGCGCTGCGCGCCGCCGCGGCCTGCGGCCGCGAGATCTACCGCCTCGAAGGATCGTCGCGGCGGTAGATCAGCGTCCGCGGCCGCGCTGCAGGAGCACGGCGCCGACGATGATCGCGCCGGTCAGCATCAGGCGCGCGGCCTCGGGGACCGCGTTCAGGCTCAGGATCTTCTGCAGCATGCCGATCGTGAGCGTGCCGATCGTGGTCAGGAGCATCCCGCCGCGTCCTCCGGAAAGGCTCGTGCCGCCGATCACGACCATGGCGATCGCGTCGAGCTCGTAGCCGATCGCGGTCTCGGGATCGCCGTGCGTCTCCTGCGCCGCCTGACACGCGCCCGCGATCGCGGCGCAGACGCCGGACGTCACGTAGGCGAGGACGAGCGCGCGGGCGACCGGCACGCCGGCGAGCCGCGCCGCCTCGGCGTTCCCGCCGATCGCGTACCAGTGGCGGCCGATCCGCGTCTTCGCGAGCAGGAACCCGACGATCACGGCGCACGCGAGGAACACGAGCGTCACGACCGCGACCCGGCCTCCGAGCACCCGATCGTCGAGCGCGTCGAACAGCGCGGGCGCTCCGGCCGCGCCGCCCGCGTCGTAGGCGCTGATCTTCTTGCCGCCGGAGAGATGCTTCGCGAGCCCGCGCGCGAAGACCATGAGCGCGAGCGTCGCGATGAACGGCTGGATCTTGAAGCGTGCGACGAGCGCGCCGGACGCCGCGCCCGCGGCGGCGCCGGTGGCGAGCACCGCGACGATCGCGAGCCCGGCCGACCAGTGCAGCGGGATCAGGAGCTTGGCGAGGAGGACCGCGCACAACGCGAGCGTGCTCGACACCGCGAGATCGATGCCGGCGGTGAGGATCACGACCGTCATGCCGCACGCGAGGATCCCCTGCACCGAGACCTGGCGCAGCACGTCGCGGTGCGTGCTCCACCGGAAGAACGCGCCGTCGGCGGAGAACGCGCAGCCGATCAGGATCACCAGCAGGAGCGCGCCGAGAGCGCGCGCCGCGGGGCGTCGCGATGCGTCGGCGAGATTCACGCGGCCACCTCGGCGCCGAACGCCGCCGCGAGGATCGCGTCGCGCCGGAACTCGCCGCCGGCGAACGTCGCGCTGACGCGTCCGCGGTGCAGGACGATGATGCGATGCGCGAGCGCGCAAGTCTCGTCGAGGTCGGTGCTCGCGAACAACACCGCGCGGCCGGATGCCGCGAACCGGCGCAGCGCGTCGTGCAGCTCCTCGCGCGCCGCGACGTCGACGCCGCGCGTCGGGTCGTCGAGCAGGAGCACGCGCGGATCGCGCAGCAGGCAGCGCGCGAGCCAGACCTTCTGCTGATTGCCGCCCGAGAGCTGCCGAACCGGCTGGTCGAGCGACGCGGACTTCACTCTCAGTTCGGCGCAGCGCTCCGCGGTCGCGGTGCGCGCGGCGGAGTTCGCGAGGATGCCGCGCGGCGAGAAGCGGTCGAGGGCCGCGAGCGTGGCGTTCGCGACGAGGTCGAGGTCGGGGAGCAGGCCGTCGCCCTGCCGGTCGTTGGTGAGCAGCGCGATCCCCGCGCCGAGCGCACGGCGCGGGTCGCGCGGCGAGTACGGCGCGCCGAACACGCGCACGTCGCCCTCGATGCGTGCTGCGGGCAGCGCACCAAACAGCGCGCGCAGCAGCGACGACGTTCCGGAGCCCTGCACTCCCGCGAGGCCGACGATCTCGCCGGGCCGCACGTCGAGCGCGACGGAGTCGACGAGCGGCAGCGCGGCGTCGCGCGACCGGACCGTGAATCGATCGATCGCGAGGATCGGAGCCGCGGCCGCCGCGGGGTGCGCGTCGTCGCGCGGTGCGCGCGCGACCGGCGCGTGGCCGAGCATCAGGCGCAGGATCTCGCCGCGCGGCATCGCCGACTTCTCGCCGGAGCCCGCGTGCTTGCCGTCGCGCAGCACCGTGACGCGGTCGGCGAGCCGTTCGATCTCGTCCATGCGGTGCGTGATGTACACGATGCCGACGCCGCGCCGCTTCACGTCGAGAACGCGCTCGAACAATCGCTCCGACTCGCGGGCGTCGAGCGCGGACGTCGGCTCGTCGAGGATGAACACGCGCGCCGCTGCCGCGAGCCCGCGCGCGATCTCCACGAGCTGACGCACGCCGAGCGGGAGCGAATCGATCGCCGCGCGCGGGTCGATCCGCAGGTCGAGCAGCGCGAGGATCCGCGCGGCTTCCGCGCGCTGCGCGCGATCATCGATCAGCGCGCCGCGCGTCCGCTCGCGTCCGAGGAAGAGGTTGTCCGTCACGGACATCGCCGGCACCAGCGTCAGCTCCTGATGCACCACGGCGATGCCGGCCGCGCGCGCGTCGGCCGGGCCGCGCAGCCGGATGGTGCGTCCGTCGAGGGTGATCGTCCCCGCGTCCGGCGCCGTCGCGCCCGCGAGCACGCGGATCAGCGTCGACTTGCCCGCGCCGTTCTCCCCCGCGAGTGCGTGGACTTCGCCCGCGCGCAGCTCGAAGTCGACGCCGTCGAGCGCGCGCTGGCGCCCGAACGTCTTGGTGATCCCGCGCGCGGCGAGGAGCGCGCGGAGCGGCGCGTCGCTCACCACTGGTCGTCGATCTCGAGGATGCGTCCGCCGCGCGGGTCGCCGACGAACGCGCGACCATCGCCGTCGGCGGCGACGCAGTGCGAGCCCTTCGCGATCGGGACGGTGCCGAGGAGCGACAGCTCGCCCTTCTCCGAGACCGCGATCACGGCCAGCGTCGCGCTCTTTCCGCCGGGGAAGTACACGTGCCGGCGCTTCGCGTCCCACGCGATCACGTCGACGCCGTCGCCGGCGGTGAGCGACGACAACTCCTTGCCGTCGTGCGCGACGTCCAGGACCGCGGCGCGGCCTTCCGCGCAGCCGACGATCAGGAACCCGCGTGCTTCGTCGAGCACCATGCCGCGCGAGCCCGCGCAGCCGTTCTTCCAGCGCGCGACGATCTTGCGCTCCTTCACGTCGATCGCGACGGTCGCGCCGTCCCAGAGGTGCGTGTAGGCGCGGCCGCGCGTCGCGTCGAAGACCAGCGCCTCGGGCCCGCCCGCGACCGCGATCTTCGCGATCGGCCGCGGCGCGTCGGTCGGCTTCTCGCCGAGCGCGAACACTTCGATCGACTCCGCGTCGGGTTCCGTGACCCACAGCTCGCGCGCGGACGCGAGGAAGCGGACGTAGTCCGGATCCGCGGCGAGCGGAGCCGACGACGCGATCTTCTTCGCGACCGGATCGACGACGACGACCTTCATCGCCGTGCGGTCGATCGCGAACAGGAGTCCGTCGCCGGAGTCCGCGGACGTGGTGCCGTCGCCGTGACCGCCGGAGAACGCGTCCTTCTTGGCGAAGCCTTCGATCGTCTCGACCGCGCGCGTCTTCGGATCGATCAGCACGAGCGCGCCGGTGCGGCCCGCGGGCACCACGACCTTGCCGAGCGCCGGCGCGAACTGCAGGTCGTCGAACCCGACGCCCCCGTCGCCGCCCGGGATCGCGATCGGCGTCACGCCCTTGGGAACAGCCGCTCCGTCCGCGCACGCGAGCAGCGACGACGCCAGCGGCAGCAGCGTCAGCATCGCGAGAGTCGTCATCGTCGTTTCTCCGATCGAACCCCGAGCTCGGCGCGTCAATCTACCGGCGCGAGATCCCTTGACCGGCCGCTCATCGAACGAGCATCCTCTCGTGACACGCTCGCATCTCATGCGCCCCGCCCGCTTCTTCTTCGTCGTGTTCGCGATCGCCCTGGTCACCGCCGGGGGAGTGGTCTGGTGGCGTCGCCACCGCGCGGACTTCCACCGCGACGACGCACGGACCGTGGTCGCGAGCGCCGAGACCGAGTGCGTTCCGCACGGCGGTGACGCGGCCGACGACCCCGCGATCTGGGTCGACCCGAACGATCCTTCGCGCAGCGTCGTCATCGGCACCGACAAGGAGGGCGGGCTCGGCGTGTATGACCTCGCGGGTCGCGAGCTGCAGTACCTCGACGACTTCGACACGGAAAACGTCGACCTGCGCGACGGCGTCCCGTTCGACGGCCGTCGCATCACGTTGGTCGCCGTGACGGCGCCCGCGGACGACGACGTCGTCCTGCTCGAGCTCGACCCGAAGTCGCGCACGCTCTCCGAGATCCCGGGCGGACGCATCGGCAGCCCGATGCGCGTCGGCGGGATGTGCCTGTATCGGAGCGCGCGCACCGGGAAGCTCGCGGTGTTCGTCGCCGGCGAGCGCGACGACGTCTACGCGATCGAGCACTTCGATCTGTTCGAGAGCGCCCCGGGCTCGTTCAGCTCGCGGCTCGTGCGCACGCTGCCGGTGGGGTCGGAAGCCGAAGGCTGCGTCGCGGATGACGCGACCGGCGCGTTGTACGTCTCGGAGGAATCGGTCGGGCTCTGGCGCTACGCGGCCGATGACGACGTCGCGAACGCGGGCGATCGACGGTTGGTCGACGGCACCGGCGATCACGGCCATCTGGTCGGCGACGTCGAAGGCCTGGCGCTCGCGCGCGCGGCGGGCGACGCGGGATACCTCGTCGCGTCGTGCCAGGGCTCGAACGACTACGCGGTCTACCGCCGCGGCGGCGACAACGCGTTCGTCGGGCTGTTCCGCATCGCGGCCGGCGGAGATCTCGACGGCGTCACGCACACCGACGGCATCGAGCTCGCGATCGCTCCGCTCCCGCCGCCGTTCGACGGCGGCCTGTTCGTCGCGCAGGACGACCGCGACGATCGCGGCAATCAGAACTTCAAGCTGGTGCCGTGGCGCGCGGTGTCGCAGGCGCTCGCTCTGGACTGATCATCCGCCGGCGCGCAGCCGTGTGATCTCCGCGTCGGCGCGCTCGCGCTCCTTGTCCTTCTGCATCACGGGAAGTCAGCGGACTCGTTCTCGAGCACGCCGATCAACCCCTCGGCGTCGCCGTCTTTCGCGGCGCGGCGCTTGGCTCGATCGAGCCACTCGAGCCCGTTGCGCTCGTCGCAGCTCGGCGTTGATCGACATCGCGCCTTCGGAATTCAGGTCACGGGATGCGCGTGTTCTCCAACAGATGGCTCTGCGGAGGCGGTCCGCCGAGGAGGTAGCCGAGGTTCGAGATGAACGCGTCGGCGTCGCCATCCAGGTCGAAGTCGGCCCAGATCTGATCGGACGTGACGAAGATGCCGCCGCTGGTGAACGCGGGATCGAGGACGAACGTGCCGTTTGCGCCGCTCTGCGCGCCGCCCTGATTGACGAACAACTGATCGTCGCCGCCGGTGGGGAGGCCGGTCGAGCCGTCGAAGTCGAAGAACTCGTGCAGGAACATCACGACGTCGAGATCGCCGTCGAGGTCGACGTCGACCAGGCGGACGCCGAGGCGCAGCGCCGTCTCGCTCTCCGTGTTCGCGGGGAATGCGGTCGTGTCCTCGACGAACACGCCGTTGCCCTGGTTGCGGTACAAGTCGCCGGAGTGCGCTGAATCGATCGAGAACACCGAGTTCGCGACGATGAGGTCGAGGTCGCCGTCGCCGTCGAGGTCGCCGAATCGCGCGCCCTCGGTGTTGTCGGAGAACAACGGCTGCAGATTCGATGCGCTCACATCGGTGAACGCGAGGCCGCCGTCGTTGCGGAGCAGCACGTTCGGTTGGCCCGGGATCCCGTCCGCGCCCTGAGTGTCGGCGCGACCGAAGAACAGGTCGACGTCACCGTCGTCGTCGATGTCGCCCGCCGCGACCGCGAGGTTGAAGTTCGGGCCGTTCCACGCGGCGTTGCGGAACGCGACGTTCGAGACGAACGTGCCGGCGACGCCGCCCTGCGCGCCGCCCTGGTTCACCAGCAACGCGTTCGGGTCGGCGGCCTCGGAGCTGTGGACGCCGTCGTTCCCGTTGGCGAACGCGACGTCGAGGTCTCCGTCGCGGTCGAAGTCGGCGATCGCGACGTCGCGCACCAGGCCCGGGACGTCGGGGAACGCGATCGCCTGGAACTGGAAGTTGCCGAGGTTCTTGAGCAGCACGTTCGCGAGCGGCGGGTTCGACGCGCTGCCCGGTCCGGCGAGCAGGAGGATGTCGATGCGACGATCGCCGTCGGCGTCGAACAACTCCACTCCGCCGGCTTCGATCGTCGCTTCGTTCGGGAGATTCGCCGTCACGTCCGAGAACACGAAGCCGCCGTCGTTGCGGTAGAGCCGCAGCGTCGCGGGCGCGCCGCTGATCACGGCGAGGTCGGGGTCGCCGTCGCCGTCGAGATCCTGCGCGGCGCCGGGGCCGGTCTCGTTCACCATCGTGAACGGCGGCGCGCTCGCGGAACGATCGATGAACGACCACGACGGCGCGCCCGGCGCGATCGTCGTCGCGGCGACGTTGGTCGCCTCGAGGCCGCCGTTCGTCGCGACCAGCGCCTGTGCAAACACGGTCACTCCCTGCAGCGCGACCGAGTTGCCGACCGGCGCGGTGACGCGGAAGCGACCGTTCGCGTTCACGGACGAGACGACGACGAACGGGCTCGGGCCGAGCACGCGGAGCGGAGGGATGGCTCCCGCGCCGTCGGGGTCGATCGGGTTCACGCTCGCGCCGAGCAGGAGAGCGAACGGGGCGTTCGCCGTCTGCGTGCGCAGGTCGACGCCGGAGTTGCCGCCGAGCGCAGCCGGCAGCAGTTCGAGCCGTGATCGACGCGGTCCGTCGTCGACGTCTGCGGCGGAGGCCGTGCCGAGCGAGCCGGCGAACGCGAGCACGAGCAGGGAGCGGCGGGGAAGGAACGGGGTGAGCACGGGAGACTCCTCGCAGGGACAGTGGTCAAGTGACGCAACTGCGAATCATTCTCATTAACGTCTTGCGAAGTCAACTGACTGCCGCTCGAATTCGGAACTTTTCTGAGACTGGTTCTCAATTGCGTGACGAGTCGGTTCCGTGGAGATTTCGATGCATCGTTCACTGACGTCCGCTGCGGTCGCGGCGATCACGATCGTGGGTGCGGCTTCCGATGGGCTGGCGCGGCACGAGGTGCAGCCGAGCGTTGCGGCGCCGGCCACTCGCACCCGGGCGATCGGCCGGCCGATCGCGGAGTTGCCGCTCGCGGTGACGAGCTTCGGCGCCGCCGTCGACGGCGGATTCGTTTACGTGTTGGGCGGCTACTTCGGCAAACCGCACGCCTATCGCGCCGAGCACCAATCGCGTGCGTTCTACCGGATCGATCGCTTCGACCCGACGCGCGTCGAACTCCTGCCGAACGATCTCGCGGCGCAGAGCGTCGCGCTCGTCGCGTGGCGTGGGAAGCTCGTGCGCGCCGGCGGCATGATCGTCGGGGATCGCGGCACGCAGTCGATCGCCGAGTGCGCGATGTTCGATCCGGCGGCGCGCACGTGGACCGCCTTGCCGCCGTTGCCGGAGCCGCGCTCATCGCACGACGCCGCGATGGTGGGCGATGTGCTGTACGTCGTCGGCGGCTGGGCCCTCGGGCCCGACGGCGCGGCCGACGCGAGCGCCTGGCACGATCGGATGCTCGCGCTCGACCTCGCGCATCCGGACTCCGGCTGGAGGGAGTTCCCGCAGCCGTTCGCCAAGCGCGCGCTCGCGGTGGCTGCATCGGCGGGGAGACTCGTCGTCATCGGCGGGATGACGCCCGATCACGAGCCGTCGGCGAGCGTGGACGTGTTCGATCCGGCGAGCGGCGCGTGGTCGCACGGCCCCGCGTTTCCCGGCAAGGGTTTCGGCGTCGCGGCCGCGACGGTCGGGGATCGCGTCGTCGCGAGCGGATCGGACGGATCGCTGTGGAGCCTCGACGCCGGCGCCTCCGGATGGTCGCCGTGCGGATCGCTCGCGTTCCCGCGGTTCTTCCATCGGTTGCTCGCCGTCGGGACGGACGAGGCATGGGCGCTCGGCGGCATCGGCGCCGGCGACGTGCGACCGCGCCACATCGAATCGGTCGCGCTCGAAGCACGCGCGGCGACGACTGCCGCCGAGATCGTCGGCGACTGGACGCTGCCGAACCCGGTGCCCGCGAAGAACCGGCAGGGCGTGTTCCTGCGCGGCGACTCGCTGTGGGTGTTCGGCGGAAACGACAGCGTCGGGCAGCACGACTTCGGACCGGAGCATTTTCGCGACGAGGGGCTGCGCATCGACCTCGCGTCGCTCGAGTGCACGCGCATCGCCGACTTTCCCGTGCATCGCCAGACGATGCAGACGGAGCTCGACGCGGAGGGCGCGCACGGATTCGCGATCGGTGGATTCGGCAACGACGGCGCCGACTCCGACGACGCACGCACGTTCGCCGACGGCTTCACGTTCGACTTCGCGAAGGGCACGTGGGCGCCGTTCGCCGCGCACTTGCCCGAACCGCGGAGCCAGTTCGGGTTGGTGCGACACGGCGACCGACTCTTCGTGTTCGGCGGCCTCGACTTCGACCCCGCGCGCGGCGGGGACGAGCGCTTCCGTTATCCGCTGCGAGTGCTCTCGTGCCGACCGGGCGACGCGACGTTCGTCGACACCGGCGCCGAGCTGCCCGGCGCGCGCCGCGCGTTTGCCGGATGCGAGCTGGACGGGCGCTTCTACCTCGTGGGCGGGATGAAGGGCGAGTTCCAGCCGGTCGAGACCTGCGACGTCTTCGAATTCGCGACCGCGCGTTGGTCGACGATCGCCGCGCCGGCGCGGCCGCGCATCGGCGGTCAGCTCGTCGCGCTCGAAGGTCGCCTCTTCCTCGCGGGTGGGACGTCGCGCGGCCCGGACGGCAAGTCGGCACCGGATGCATCGCTCGAGTCGTTCGACCCGGCGACGAACTCGTGGTCGACGCTCCTCGACCTGCCGGTTCCGCCGTCGCAGCTCCGCATGTTCGCATGGCGCGGCCACCTCGTGTTCTTCTCCGCGCACGATGCGGATCGCGCGGTGATCCGTCTGCTCCTGGTGCGGCCGACCGCGGCCGGTGAACCCTCGCCGTCACGATGAGGGATCTCGTCGGCCGCTACACTTCGCCGCCATGCTCGTCGCTCTCACCGGATTCCTCGCGGGCGCGATCCACGTCCTCACCGGCGCGGATCACCTGGCCGCCATCGCGCCGCTCGCCGCAGATGGCCGGCGTCGCGCGTGGCGCACCGGCGTCACCTGGGGAGTCGGCCACGCTTCCGGTGTCGCGATCGTCGCGCTGCTCGCGCTCGCGTTGAAGAGCGCGCTGCCGACCGAGCGACTCGATGCATTCACCGCGGTCGGTGAGCGCATCGTCGGCGCGGTGCTGATCGCGATCGGACTGCTCGGGCTTCGTCGCGCGCTCGCGACGCGCGTGCACGTGCACCCGCATCGACACGGTGACGTTCGTCACGAGCATCTCCACCTCCACGCCGATCCGCACGCGTCCGAAACTCCCGACGTTCCGCACGCACACGCGCACGCCGCGCTCGCGGTCGGACTGCTGCACGGTCTCTGCGGGAGCTCGCACTTCCTCGGCGTGCTGCCGAGTCTCGCGTTGCCGACGCCTCGCGAGACCGGGATCTACCTGATCGGATTCTGCGCGGCGAACGTGCTCGCGATGGCGGGTTATGCCACGATCGTCGGTCGACTCGCGTCGCGCCTCGCCGCGCGCGGCGCGCACGCGTGGCGCGCGATGCTGGTCGCTTGTGCAGCGCTCGCCATCGTCGTGGGCAGCGCCTGGCTGACGGTTGGTGCACTCGACTCCTAATTCCCTTTTCCGACAGGGCTTTCGTCGGATTAGGATTTGCTTAGCAAGCTCGCCGAACCCGCTACGATCGTCGCCGTTCCCGCGCGGCCCCGCGCTCCTCGATCGACCGGTCCGACTCGCATGCCGCTTTCGCCCGATCACCTCCGACGAATCTTCCAGTTCGATGCCTCGAACGCCGCGGCGCGGTTGCGGGCCGCTCCTTCCTATCGAGCGCTGCGCGCACGGCTCGACGCCGCGGAGTTCGACGAACATGCGGAGTCGTCGTGCGCTCCGTGGCGCAAGCGCGCGACCGGGCGACCGCCGGTTCCCGCGGGTCGACTGTATCGGATGGTGTTCGCCGGTTTCCTCGAGGGCCAGACGACGCACCGAGCGATCGCGCGCCTGTGTCAGTCGAACGCCGCGGTCCGCGACTTCGTCGGCCTTGCGCCGACCGCGCCGGTGCCGCATCACTCGACGCTCGGCGCGTTCCGTACCGCGGTTCCCGAGAACGTCCACGTCGCGAGCCTCTCGCCGTTGTGGCGGGTCGTCGTTCCCGAGTGGACGGCCGACGACGCGCCGTCGTGACGAGCATCCTCGCGACGGCGGTCCGCCGTCGCCCCGATCGCGCCGCGTCGCGCGGCGTGACGTCGTGCAACGGCGAACCGCCCGCCCCGTCGAGTCGTGACGGAGCGGGCGGTTCGCGTGCAGCAGGGCGCGGTCGCGCGAGCCGCGCGGCCGGTCAGTAGAGGACCGGAGCGACCGACGTGCTGAGGTACGGCGTCAGGCCGCCCGGCGGAATCACGGCGTTCTGGATGTGCGGCTGGATTCCGACAAGAACCGGAACCTGCGGCAGCGCGAAGTCGAGCTCGAGCAATCCGCTCGCGGGAATCGTCTGCGGCAGCGCCGAGATGATGAGGAACGACGGGTCGATGTCGAGGAAGCCGACGATCGGTCCCGCGTTGTAGTGGCCGGGCGCGATCCCGACGAACATCACGAGCGCCGATCCCGCGGGCCCGACCTGGTGCAGTCGCAGCGTGTTGCCGAGGTTGATCGCGCGCGTGAACTCGGGGAAGCGGCCTTCATAGCTGAGCGAGCCCTGCACCGAGTACGAGTGGAACTCCGTCGCCGTGACGATGTAGCCCGACGACGACGACGCGCTGAACGACACGATCGGCTGGCCGTGCAGATCGACGGTGTCGAAGCGACCGGTCGGCTGGCCGAAACCGAAACCCGTGATGCCGTCGTGCGCCATCGCCGTGTGGCGCGAGATCTGGATCGTGAGCGGGTTCGAGCCCGACGCCGGCTCCCAGCGATTGAGGCGCGCATCGAACACGTAGATGTTGACCGGTCCGAAGTCGTCGAACGCGACGAACGTCGCTCCCGTCGGCGGCGCGTTGAACTGCGCTGCGACCGTCGTCCCTTGCGAGACCCACGTGCCGTAGCGCGCGGACAACGCCTCGTACCCGGACGCGTGCGGGATCACGACCGCGCTGCGCACCAGCACCGCGCCGCCGATCGGCGTGACGGCGGGGGCGAGGATCCACTGATTGAGGATCGCCGAGTAGGCGTAATCGTTCGTCGCGCTGTCGGCGAACGCGACTTCATCCGACTTGCTGATCGTGTACGTGCCCGTGATCGGCGACCCGAAGGCTCCGGACAACGCGGAGAACGGCGTGACCTTGCCGGGCTCGACGACGAGCGCGTAATCGTTGTCGACTTGCAGCGTCGCGGTGGAGATCGGGAGCTGCGCGAAGTTGCCGGGGCCGGAGCCGTAGCACACCGCGTTGCTTCCATCGATGAACGCGGCGCACCCTTCGTCCGCGGTGATCGTCGTGATCGGCGCGAGCGAGGTGTAGCTCGTGAGGACGCCGCTGAGTCCCGAGTAGCCGACGACGCTCGTGCCGGAGACCGCGAGCGCGTAGTCGCTGCGCAGAACGGAGAGCGACACGGCGCCGATCGCCTGCGTCGACCACGTGTTCTGCTGCGCGGAGAACGCGCGGAAGACGCCCGGGCTGTGGGCCGTCCCGCACTCCGCCTCGCCGCTGACCGCCAGCGTCGCGGCGGCATCCGCGGGGATCGAGACGAACGTGCCCCAGTGCGCGCTGAACGCGTGCAGCGTCGTGCCATCCTTGATGATGCCGAGCAAGCGGTTCGCGACGATCGTCGGGCTGGGTGCGGACAACGTCAGCGGGACCCAGTGGCCCCGGAAGCCCGAGAAGCCCCACGCCTGCGTGCCGTCGACCACGATCGTGACCCACGACGACGAGACCGGCCCGCTCTTGATGATCGCGCTCGGACTCACCGTGATCGTGTCGACGACGTCCTCGCGCGTCGACCAGCCGTGGATGTCGTTGCCGTCGCGGAAGACGACGTAGGCGTTGTATTGCTCGAAGAACGAGAGCCCCGACACGATCGGGACGACGGTCCACTGCTTCGAGACGCCCGACCAGAGATGGACATCGGTGGCCGTCTGGAAAGTGACCGTGGTGCCGATCGATCCGAACGCGCCGGCGCCGGCCGGCAGCGGGATCGTGCGCCAGTTGTTGAGATCTCCGGCGGTTGCCGTCGCGACGCCTGCCGCGAACAAGAGCACTGACGCGCCGAGCGCGAGGATGCGGGACATCGAACTTCTCCTGGTGATTGCGACAGGGGGACCGAGCGTCCGCTCGGGGAGCCGCCGGCCAACGCCCGCGTGTCCTTCCGGTTCGGGCCGAATTCGGCAGATTGGATTATCCATCATGCCCTTGTGACGGGAAAGGGCATGCCCGGTACGCTCGCGCAGTTTCCGACTTTCCGTCCCCGCCAAGCGCACCGGAGCGGCGCCATGGACGACTCTGACGCACTCACACCGGACGCGCTGCGCGGCGTGTGGCCCGTCCTCTCAGAAGACGAGCGCGTCGACGGTTTCACGATGCTCGCCGGCGACGACGCGATGGAGTTCTTCCTCGAGCTCACGCCGCGCGGGCAGTCGCAGCTCGTGAGGAACTTCGCGCCGGCGCGCCGCCAGGTCTGGCTGCGCCTGCTCGCGCCCGACGACGCGGCCGACTTGATCCAGCAGTTCGATCCGCCGGAGCGTCCGGCGCTGATCGCGATGCTCGACGAAGTCACGCGACGCGAAGTCACCGCGCTGCTCGCGTACTCGGAGGACGACGCCGGCGGATTGATGAGCCCGCGCTTCGCGCGCGTGCGTCCCGAGATGACCGTCGGCGAAGCGGTGCGCTACCTGCGCCGGCAAGCGCGCTTGAACATCGAGACGCTGTATTACGGCTACGTCCTCGACGATCACCAACGCCTGCTCGGCGTCGTGTCGTTCCGCGAGTTGTTCCAGGCGCAGGACGAGAAGCCGGTGCGCGAGATGATGAAGACCGATCTCGTCACGGTGCGCGACACCGACGACCAGGAGCGCGTCGCCCGCGTGATCGCGCAATACGACTTGCTCGCCGTGCCCGTGCTCGACGCGTCGGGCGCGATGAAGGGCATCGTCACCGTCGACGACGTGGTCGACGTCGTGCAGCAGGAAGCGACCGAGGACATCCAGAAGCTCGGTGGTACGGAAGCGCTCGACGCGCCCTACCTGCAGGTCGGGTTCTTCTCGATGGTGAAGAAGCGCGCGGGCTGGCTCGCGATCCTCTTCGTGGGCGAGATGCTGACGACCTCGGCGATGGCGCATTACCAGGACGAGCTGAAGAGCGCGATCGTGCTCGCGATGTTCCTGCCGCTGATCATCTCGAGCGGCGGCAACTCCGGCTCGCAGGCGACCACGCTCGTGATCCGTGCGCTCGCGCTCGGGCAGCTCCGCCTGCAGGACTGGTGGCGCGTGCTCGGCCGCGAGATCCGCACCGGCCTCGCGCTCGGAATCGTCCTCGGCATCATCGGCGCGATCCGCATCGCCGTGTGGCGCGCGTTGTTCCCGACCAGCTACGGCCCGGAGTGGATCAGCGTGCTGATCACCGTCGCCGCGAGCGTGGTCGGCGTCGTGCTGCTCGGTTCGCTCACCGGAGCGATGCTCCCGTTCATCCTGCGCCGCCTCAAGCTCGACCCCGCGAGCGCGTCGGCGCCGTTCGTCGCGACGCTCGTCGACGTCAGCGGCCTCGTCCTGTACTTCACCGTCGCCAGCCTCGTCCTCGGGTCGCGGCTCGTCTGACGCGGGACGCGCGCCGTTCGTCGCGCACCGGACCCGACTCACGAGCGCGCGTGCGCCGATCGCGCCGCCGCCTGCGGCTGCGGGGGGGCGTCCGGCAACTCGTCGCATGCCGCGCTGCGTTGCCGACGCGGGAGCCCATCAGACTCGGCTCATCTCCGGGTCCGTAACTTCTCCGTCTTCGACGATCGCCGCGGAGTTTCGAGTGAGACAGCCGGACCCGCACATTCCGCCGCCTTCATCGCGCGATTCCGCGATTCGCCGGCGACTCGGCGTCGCGACGATCACGATCCTGGTCGTGGCGACGCTTCTCTGCGGTATTCGTCCGCTCTGGGAGCCGGACGAGGGGCGTTATGGCGAGTGCGCACGCGAGATGGTCACGACCGGCGACTGGATCGTGCCGCATCTGTCGGGTCGCGAGCATTTCACGAAGCCGCCGCTCACGTATTGGCTCGCTGCGCTCGGCATGCGGATCTTCGGAGTGAACGCGTTCGGGGCGCGACTCGCCACCGCGTTGGCATTCGCCTGCACCGTGTGGTGCGTGATGCGGCTCGCGCGTCGACTGCGACTCGGCGAGACCGCGGCGCGTGCGGCCGCGTTCGCGCAGACGACCGCGGCGCTCCCGTTCGCGGCCGGTCATCTCCTCACGACGGACGCACTTCTTGCGCTGTTCGAGACGCTCGCCATCCTCTGCGTGGTCGAGGTCTGGCGAGCTCCGCGCCACGGCAACGCGCGACGCATTGGCCGCTTCGGCTTCTGGATCGCTCTCGCACTCGCGTTCCTGACCAAGGGCCCGCCGGGCCTGCTGCCGCTCGGGATCCTGGCATTGTTCGCCGTCGTCTCGCGCCGTCGATCGCTGTTCGCGCGATTGTGGGGTGTCGGCCCGTTCCTCGCCTTCCTCGCGATCGCATCGTCGTGGTTCGTGGCGATCGCGTGGCGCGCTCCGCATGCTCTGCATGAGATGGTGTTCGGTCAGTTCGTCGCTCACGTCGTTTCATCGGCCGGGAAGAAGGAAACCGCGTTCTGGTATTACGTGCCCGTGCTGATCGGCGGCGCGCTCCCATGGACGCTGACGTGGTCGTGGTCCGTCCGCCGATGGTGGAGATCCGGTAGCGAAAGATCTCGTCGGCCCGCGCTCGCGGCCCGGTACTGCACTTTTTTCGCCGCGGTTTCGTTCGTCGTGTTCAGCGCGTCGCAGGCGCGCTTGACGCTGTACGTCCTGCCGATCCTGCCGCTCCTCGCGCTTCCGGCCGGCGTCGCGCTCGATCAGTTCGTGATCCCGGCGCTCACGCGATCGAGAGCGCTGCGAGCCGTCGGCGCCGCCACTGCGTGCTTGTGGTTTGCCGCGCTCACGGGATTCGTCGCTTGCCCCGACTCGGCGCCGTTCTCCCACTCGTTCGTCGGATTCGCGAATGCCGTGCGGGAGGACGCCGCGCGCGACGGCGCCCCGATCGCGTTCCTCGACGTCGAGCCGGTCCCCGGCGTCGAGTTTGCGCTCGATCGCGTGTTGCCGACCGTGTTCGCATTCCCGCCGGACGGAACGGTGACGACGGAGACCCGCCCGATCCTGGTCCTCGATTCAAAGCGTCGCGAACAACTGCTCGCGTCCGACGAGTACCGCGCGAATCCGAGCGCGTGGTCGATCGTCGCGGAGCGCCGCTACCTGACCGCGATTCGATATCCGATCGGGACCCGCCTGGAGACCGTGCGGACGGAGTGAATCGAGCCGCGAAGGCCCTGATAAGCTGCCGCGCCGGAGGCTCCCTTCGTGAATCCGACCGAATCGAAGACGCACGCGCGTCCGGCGCCCGCCGTCGCGCCCGCCGCGAGCGCGCAGCCCGACTTCCTCTTCCGCGGTGATCCGAAGCGCATCGATCCCGCGATCTGGCGCCTCGCCGAGCTCGAGGAAGAGCGCCAGCTCCGCAAGCTGATCCTGATCGCGTCCGAGTCGGTGTGCCCGGAGCCGGTGCGCGCGATCCTCGCGACGTCGTTCAACAACCTCTACACCGAGGGCTACCCGAGCTGGCGGTTGACCGAGCCCGAGAACCGCCAGTGGGCCGACCTCACCACGCACCTCGCCTACTTCCGGCGCTACTCCGACCTCCGCTACTACCGCGGCTGCGACTATGCGGACTTCGTCGAGTCGATCGCGCAGAAGCGCATCGCCGAGCTGTTCGCCACCGACGCGGTCAAGGCCGACGACATCTTCGCGAACGTGCAGCCGCTGTCGGGCGCCGCCGCGAACAACGCGGTCTACATGGCGCTCGTGCCGCACGGCTCGACGGTCGTCGGCATGTCGCTCGTCGAAGGCGGTCACCTCACGCACGGCTCGCCCGCGAACCGCTCTGGAAAGAACCACAAGATCGTCTCGTACGGCGTGTCGCCGAAGACCGGGGAGATCGACTACGACCTCGTGAAGAAGCTCGTGGCCGAGCACCAGCCGCGCATGTTGATCGGCGGCGCGTCCGCCTACCCGTGGCGCATCAAGTGGGACGTGCTGCGCGAGATCGCCGACTCGGTCCCGGGCGGCTGCTACCTGCTCGCCGACGTCGCGCACTACGCCGGGTTGATCGCGGGCAAGGTGTATCCGAACCCGATCGGGCACGCGCACGTCGTGTCGTTCACGACGCACAAGTCGCTGTGCGGTCCGCGCGGCGCGGTGATCCTCACCACCGAGCGCGAGATCGCGGCGAAGATCAACACCGCCGTGTTCCCCGGCGAGCAAGGCGGCCCGCACCAAGGCAACATCGCGGCGAAAGCGGTCGCGTTCACGCTCGCCGGCACCGAGACGTTCCGCCACCTGATGCGGAACGTCGTCGCGAACTCGAAGGCGCTCGCGGCCGGCATCGAGAAGCGCGGCGTGAAGATCGCGTACGGCGGCACCGAGTCGCACCTCTGCCTCGTCGACCTGAACTCGCTGCCTCCGCACGCGGGCCTCGAAGGGATGCGCCTCACCGGCGAGATCGCCGGCCGCATCCTCGACATGGCCGGCATCGTGGTGAACAAGAACACCGTGCGCGGCGATCGCAGCGCGGTGCATCCGTCGGCGATCCGCCTCGGCACCGTGTGGATGAGCCAGCTCGGCTACGACACCGCCGACATGGACCGCCTCGCGGAGCTGATCACTTCGCTCCTCAAGGGCGTGAAGCCGTTTCGCTACCTCGAAGGCGCGGTGCACGTCGGCCGCGGCAAGATCGATCTCGACGGACTCGACGAAGTGCGGCGCGGCGTCGATCGATTGATCGAGCATCGCCTCGGCCCGCCGACCGGCACGATCTCCGGCTACCCGCACTTCGATGCATACTCCGCGAGCGCGGAGTCCGCGACGACACACGTGGCGCCGAAGGACCCG
The DNA here is from genome assembly GCA_964493525.1 of uncultured Phycisphaeraceae bacterium. Taxonomy (GTDB): domain Bacteria; phylum Planctomycetota; class B15-G4; order B15-G4; family JADJEK01; genus CAZBOK01. Next base: position 18,154 of record CAZBOK010000027.1, read on the forward strand.
CCGGCGAGCGGCGCGGCGCTGGTCGAAGCGACCGGCTGCGGCGTGCTCGAGATCGAGTCGGAGCGCGCGCACTACTTCCTGCAGAGCGCCGGCACGGCCGACGTCTCGATGCTCCAGCCGGGCGACGCAGCGCGCACCGCGATCCTCGACCGAGCCGGCAAGTTGATCGACGACGTGCTCGTCGTTCGCGTGCCGGATCGCCGCGACGGATGGAAGCGCTACCGAGTGATCACGAACCGCGCGAACCATGCGCGCGTGCGCCGCTGGTTCCGCGCGCTGTCCGACGGGTACGTCCTGTTCGACGACGCCGACGTGTTCAAGAAGGTCGAAGGCCCGTTGATGGTCGAAGACCTCACGACGCCCGAGCCGCACGCGGGCCTCGTCGGCGCGCCGGAGCTCGACTCGACGACGCTCGGGCTCCCGCTGCGCGAGGCGCCGGACCGTCTGGTCACCGTGCTCGCGCTGATCGGCAAGGACGCGAAATCGCTCGCGGCATCGATCGACGCGAAGGCGTCGGGCGCGACGTGCGCGGTCGAGGGCAAGGACGGCAGTGCGTGCTTCGTGATCGCGCCGAAGGATGCCGCCAGTGCGATCGCGTCATCGTTGCGCGGCAAGACGACCGCGGCGGGCGCCGGCGTGGTCGAAGGCTGGCGCAAGCAGTCCGGCCTGCCGTGCTTCGAGTCCGGCGAGACGAGCGATGCCGCGCATCTGTTCGCGAAGCGCCCCGACCTCTTCGGCCGCGAGAAGACCTGGTTCGTCGGATCGACGTTCGTGCCCGCGCCGGCCACGGCGCGCAAGCTCTACGAGTACCGCGCGCCCGACCTCCCGCTCCGCAAGACGCCGCTGTTCGACGAGCACGTGAAGCTCGGCAACAAGGAGTTCATGGTTCCGTTCGGCGGCTGGAACATGCCGGTGCGCTACGGCTCGATCCTCGACGAGCATCAGGCGGTGCGCACGAAGGCCGGCCTCTTCGACGTCTCGCACATGGGCGTGCTGGAAGTGCGCGGCCCGCACGCGCAGCGGTTCCTCGACGCGATCACGTCGAACTACGTCGGCTGGCTGCGCGACGGAGAGGCGCAGTACTCCTACCTGCTCGACCCCGACGGCAAGTGCATCGACGACATCCTCGTCTACCGCCGGCGCTGGGACCGGATGCTCGTCGTCGTGAACGCATCGAATGCGGAGAAGGACATCGCGTGGATCCGCGCGGCGGCGACCGGCGAGTTCTTCCTCGATCGCGATCGCAAATGGATCCGAGCGGACGGCCCGGTGGAGATCGTCGACCTCAAGGAGAAGTCAGCCGGCAAGGAGATGCGCGTCGACCTAGCGCTGCAGGGCCCGCGCTCGTTCGACGTGCTCGGTGCGGCCGCGAAGAACCCGGATCTGATCCACCGCCTCCGCCGTCGCAAGCGATTCGAATTCGTCGAAGGGTCGATCGACGGCATCGACGCGATCGTCGCGACGACCGGTTACACCGGCGAGAAGATCGGCTTCGAGATCCTCGTGCATCCCGATCACCTCGTTCAGCTCTGGCAGCTCCTCCTCGAGCGCGGGCGCGAGTTCGGCGCGACGCCGTGCGGGCTCGGCGCACGCGACTCGACGCGCACCGAAGCGGGGTTCCCGCTGTGGGGCCACGAGCTCGCGGGCGATCACGACATCACGCCGCTCGAAGCGGGCTACGGCGGGTCGGTGAAACTCCACAAGCCGTTCTTCGTCGGCCGAACGGCGATGTTGAAGCACGACCTCTCGCGCACGCGCGAGATCGTCCGCTTCCAGGTCACCGGCAAGGGCAAGCGACTGGTGCGCGCCGAGAATCCGATCGTCGACGCGAACGGCGCCTACGTCGGCGTCGTCACCAGCAACACGCAGGTCGGCGACAACCAGATCGGCCTGGCGCTCGTCGACAAGAAGTCCGCGACCAAGGGGCTGAACCTCTTCATCTACCGGCTGCCTCCGCCCGAGCGTGTGCCGCAGCCGAAGAAGATGAGCGAGATGAAGTCGGGCGACTCCGTGCTCTTGCCGGAGACGGCGCAGATCATCAAGCGCTTCATGTAGGTGGGGAACGCGGTGTACAGCAGACGTTATCGGCGTCTCGCGCGCGGCCGAAGCGGGCCATTCTCGATCGTCGATGCGATGCTCGTGATGGCCTACCCACTCGCGAGCCTGTTCTTCTTCTGGGGCAGAGCTCGTTCACGCGAAAGAGAGCGGCTGCGCATCGAGAGGATTCGTCGGCGCATGCGCCTGCGCGCCGCGGCGAAAGCGGCGGCGAACTCTGCGGGTCCGCGCGGCTGAGCCGGTCCGGCTGCGCGGTCATCGCTTCACGTAGTGCATTCCCTTCGCGCGCCCGCCGTCGACGACGAATCCCGACACCGCGGTCTCCGCGGTCTGGAACAAGAGCTGGCCGAGACCGCACGTGAAGCAGTCACGCGTCAGCGGCGTGAGCGTCATCGACGCGAGCGTGCGATGCCCGACGACG